>JBGQMP010000010.1:0-12610 GCA_041500685.1 Thermodesulfovibrionia bacterium
GCTGCAATCGAGAGCCATTTATTGTCGGATCCTATCTGGATGGGGGAATGACTATCATTTGTTGTGCCATCTCCCAATTGGCCATTAAGATTACTTCCCCATGCCCACAACGTCCCATCTGATTTATGGGCTACAGTATGATAAGCTCCTGCGTCAACTGAAACCCAATTAGTATCTGTTCCTATCTGGACAGGAGAATGCCTTTCAGTTTGGGTGCCATCACCCAATTGGCCATTAAGGTTCAATCCCCAGGCCCACAATGTCCCATCTGATTTCAGGGCTATGGTGTGAGCAACTCCTCCCGCAATAGAAACCCACTTATTATCGGAACCTACCTGAACCGGAGAATGTCTATCAGTTGTCGTGCCATCTCCTAATTCGCCGTGATAGTTATCTCCCCATGCCCACAATGTCCCATCTGATTTCAGGGCTATGGTGTGATATTCTTCCGCTTTAATCGAAACCCATTTATTATCACTACCAATCTGAACGGGGGAGAATCTATCAGTTGTTGTACCGTCTCCTAATTGACCAACGTTGTTATATCCCCAGGCCCACAAAGTTCCATCTGATTTCAGGGCTATGGTGTGAGCAAGTCCTGCTGCAATCGAAACCCATTTATTATCACTGCCAATCTGAACAGGGGAATGTCTCTCTATTCCTGTGCCGTCTCCTAATCGACCATATTGATTATTGCCCCACGCCCACAAAGTTCCATCTGATTTCAAGGCTATGGTGTGAGCATATCCTGCTGTAATTGAAACCCATTTATTATCAGTCCCTATCCTAACGGGGGAAGCTTTACCAGTTTGGGTGCCATCACCTAATTGGCCCATGCCATTATATCCCCAAGCCCACAATATCCCATCTGATTTCAAGGCTATGTTGTGGAAGTATCCTGCCGCAATCGAAGCCCAGTTGGTTTCAACGGTTGTTATCGGAAAAGGGGAATGTCTCTCAGTCGTTGGGCCGTCTCCTAATTGACCATAACCGTTTTGTCCCCAAGCCCACAATGTCCCATCTGATTTCAGGGCTACGGTGTGCACGTCTCCCACTGCAATCGAAACCCATTTATTATCAGTTCCTATCTGAGTTGGTGACCATCTATCAGTTGTTGTGCCATCTCCTAAGATGCCAAGATAGTTCGTTCCCCAAGCCCACAATGTCCCATCTGATTTCAGGGCTACGGTGTGCATCTCTCCTGCTGCAATCGAAACCCACTTATTATCCGTACCTATCTGTTTTGGAACATAGCTAGTATTAGTTGTGCCATCTCCTAATTGTCCTAACCCGTTATGTCCCCATGCCCACAGAGTCCCATCTGATTTCAGGGCAATGGTGTACTCCCATCCTGCTGAAACAGAAACCCACTTATTATCCGTACCTATCTGTTTTGGAACATGGCTATCATTTGTTGTGCCATCTCCTAATTGGCCACGCTCGTTCCGTCCCCATGCCCACAGAGTCCCGTCTGATTTCAGGGCTATCGTGTGAGGCCACCCTGCTGAAATAGAGACCCAGTCTGTATCAGTTCCTATCTGAACAGGGGAATGTCTTTCTGTTGTTGTGCCATCCCCTAAATTTCCTGCACCGTTAGCTCCCCATGCCCACAGAGTCCTGTCTGATTTCAGGGCTATGGTATAATCATATCCCCCTGCAATGGAAACCCACTTATTGTCAGAGCCTATCTGTTTTGGGACATGACTATCAGTTGTTGTACCATCCCCTAATTGTCCAACAGCATTCATCCCCCAAGCCCACAAAGTCCCGTCTGATTTAAGGACTATCGTGTGAGCACCGCCTGCTGCAATCTGTGGAGTCGCTGCCTGGGAACTATTCACCACAGCAAAAAACGGGAAGAGAAACAACAAAACCAACAACAAAACGAATAACTTAATCCTGTTTTTCTTAATAATTAAGGTAGCGATTTTTGGAACTAAAGACTCTGTGTTCATCTGATACCCCCCTTTTCCCTCACCTGAAGATAAATTGTTTCATACTGCATATACTTATAAACCAAAAAGGCCGAGCTACCGAAAATCTTCCTTCGGTAGCTCGGCCTTGCTGAAGCTCGCTCAGTATCCGCTGCTTTCTGTCCCCTTCTTGCGAAGAGTTTAGCTTTGTCGAGAAGAAGTTAATTTAGATTTATGATACGGGAACTGTTTTGAATTAGGTTAGACCTCCCCTTTACCCCTAGTAAACATTATAATTCATAAAGTGTTCCGGTTGTCAACCGAAAAATGGTTGTAAGTTTCTTTAAAACAATAGTTTTAGATCTTTTTAAAACCAAAGTTTGAAGTTCCAACTCCTTAAACTCGTTATTCCCTGTAGTCTTGCAGGCTGTCCAACAATTCAAAATGTCTTGGTTTTGTCATTCTGAATCCTGACCTGTCGTCAGGACAGGTTTATTTCAGAATCTCATGTCTTTAACACGTTACAACTGCGAGAGATCCTGAAACGTCCGCCTGTGGCGGTTCAGGATGACAATTGTCGGACTACAGATTGGTTACAGATTCCCTGAAGCGCTGAAGAACTGAAGGCTGAAGAAAGGCTGAAGAACTGAAGTACTGAGGTAAGATAATTTGGATAGAAAGTTAAACTTCTCTTGACTCTAATAAAAGCTTGACGCCTTCGATAACCTGCTTAATTCTCGATGGAGGTAAAGTGCCTATCTTTTCGATGAGGAAGGATTTATCTATTGTTTCAATTTGAGATATGTTTACCACACTATCTTTAGGAATATTACCCTCTCCCTTTTTAAGCAATACATTTCCAGGAGAATTTGCCCATTTTAGATTGGATGTCAGGGCACAGACAACTACTGTATTGATTTTACTTGCATTAAAGACATTATTTTGAAGAACAACATGTGGATGCCTATATCCGGGTTCTGACCCTTTTGGGATACCGAAATCAATCCAGTAGATGTCCCCTTGTTTTATATCCATTTATCTGTATCCTTTTACATTGTCATTGCGAGCGACCCCGGGAGCGTGGCAATCTCGCTTCACAACTTTGAGATTGCTTCGTCGTTTCACTCCTCGCAATGACTTTTACTTAATGCGCCTGTATTAATAAGGCTCTTTTAAAATTCTTTTTGCATAGTGCCTTATAGCCTTTTTTCTTAACGCAGTATCTTCGGAACTTTCGATATCCTGATGGACTTCGTTAAGGATATCTAAAAGTTGTCTTGATTTGAGTTTTTCAAGAAACTCCTTGACTGCAATAACAAATACTTCACTTCTTGAGTAATTGTGTTCTTCGGCAAACTTCTCTATTTCTTTGAATATTTCGTCCGGTATAGATATCGCTGTTTTCATACTAAAAGAATAACTTAAAGTTATACTTTTATCAATAATAAACTATCTCATAAAATCTAGCCATGTCCATTTACTATTTCAGGCTCCGGGATGATCTCCTATCTTCTGTAACCCCTCGGCTGCCCTTTTATTGGAGGGATCGAGTTGTATCGCCTTCTCAAAGGCCGCCTTTGCCCTTGAGTTAAAACCAAGCACCAGATAAATATGGCCGAGCTCAGTAATGTAATTGGCATTCAGAGGGTCAAGTGTAAGGGCCCTATTTATAGCCTCTTGTGCCTCCCGTAATTTTTTCACCTTTGCCAATGCCATGCCAAAGTAGAAATGATAGCTTGCTACCGAGCTATCGAGATAAGCAGCCTGTCCGAATAATTCTGCTGCTTCAGCATATAATTTATCCCAGAAGGCTTTTTTGCCTTCTTCGAACTTGGCTTTAGCTATCTCAAAAGTGCGGCCCTCCATGGATACAGCCTTAAATGATGAATCCTGGTCATATTCCATTTTCATTTGGGGGTTAGAGAGGGTTTTATACGCCATAGTGAGATGGGAAAAGAGGGTATTTAATTTATTTTTCAAAGTCTCTGACATTAAAGAGAAGTGTCTATCAGGATGAAACTCTTTGGCTTTTGTAAGGTAGGCCCTTTTAATCTCATCAGGAGTGGACCACTTTGAAATACCGAGGATGTTATAGTAATCAATAGATGGAAGCCTGTTATGAAGCTCCTCAACTTTTTCTACAAAGGCCGAGTCTAACTCTTCTTCAGGTTCTTTCAGTATCTCTTCAGTGATGGTATCTTCTCGTTCCTGGCCCTTTTCTGTGATTTCTATAAGCTTTGCATTCATAAGGGCATAAAGCATTTTCATTGTCTGAAGATTGTCTAAGGGTGAAAGGGAAAGTATACCCTGAACGTTACGGCTGCCATCTATAAGGAAAAGGATTTCTTTATCCTGCGGTTCAAGTCTGATATCCTGGAAAAGATCCATTGGGTCTGCTGAGTAGTCCGGCACTGCATCCATAGGGAAAAAGCCATCTTTCAGATAGGTGAAATTATCAATTCTCTTGATCCCTCGATAAATAAGGTTTGCTGCACTGAGTTTCAGGATGATGACTTCTTCTGAAGGGAGGGCAACTTCTTTAAATTCAAATTCACCATCTTTCCACTGGAAAAGGCTCAGGATGATCTCCTCAACCTGATGCGTTACTGCCCAGATAAGGTCTTTGGGTTTGAGATAGCCAAGCTCAACAAGAACCGCACCCTGACGCTTCCCTGTCTTCTTCATGGATTCAATTGATTGGTAGTACTGCTCAAGGGTGAGTTTCCCTGCCTTCACCAGAACCTCCCCAAGTCGGTCCTCTTCCTGGTTCGATGTTGCAAAGATCATATCCCCATTCTTGATGTATATCTTTTTCAAGATGGGGCTATTTTTCATCTCAAGAATGCCTGTCTTTTCAGACCTCTGGAGACCCAGAAAGATATCTGAAAGGGGGAAGTGTTTTAGATTGCCATAGATTGACAACCTCTCTATTCCTACCTTCAGGTAGGGATCTTCTTCCTTTGTCCAGACAACTCTGCCCTGGATATCTAAGTTGAGGTCTTTTATCTTGAGGTCTATGATAGCGCCCGGAGTGATGGGCTTCTTATCGATATGAAAGCTGAGTCCCCCTAAGGAGAACTCATTGATATTGGCCCTGAAAAAGTCTCCTCCAAGAGAAGCCGTTACTTCTGATGTCAGCTTATATCTTGTATATCGCCTTTTGTCTTTACCCGATTCCATAAGTTAAGTTTAATAGACCTTTGAGTCGTGGTCAATAATAAAGAAAAGGGGTCAAGGATTCAAAATAGTAATGCGTTATCCGTAATGAGTAATGAGTTAAAGAAAATACCCATTACGCATCACTTATCACCCATCACGACCTATACTCGAACCCTCTACGAGTCGTAGACTTGAACCCTCGAATCCTCGGACCCTTCCAGTATGCAACTATATTTGGCAATGGAAAAGGTTATTGTTACAGGGATTGGGGCTGCCCTTGCTAAGGGGAGGAAGGGTGGGGTTGGCCTCTGAACTCCCTCATGGCCTCATCCTCCGGGGTTTCTATCTGCTTTCTGTATTTGGGTGAAAAGTGCATAACTACAAGATTTTTGACCTTTGCTTCCTTTGCAATCCTTCCGGCAGTCTTTGCTGTAAGATGAGACCTCTCTAATGCCCTGTCTCTATCTTTTTCCAGGAAATAGGCCTCACAGTAGAGAGTATCTGAGTCAGCCACAAGGTCAATAATCTTTTTTATATTTTCATCACTTAAAGATGCATCAGTGACATACGAAACTTTCTGACCTTTTGTTATCTTTGTGATTTCTTTCAACTCTTCGAGATAATATCTCCTGTTAGAGATGATAAACTCCGTATCCCCTGGTTTTTCTTCCCTCATGGCATTTTTCAGTTCAGAAAGCCATGGTCCAACAGGAAGTCCCTTCTCTTTCAAGGCAGCTTTATTAATATTAATGTGAAATTCTTCTTCGATGGAGAAGGACAGACATGGTACCTGATGATCTAACTGGATAGTCTTTACTTTGAAAAGAGGCTCGCTTAAGATGGTACCGTTGAAGTTGAACACACCATCTTCTGTCCTTTTAAAGCAGTTTTCAGCGTGGAAGCTTGTGGTAATTATTTTATCCTCTTTTATGCAAAAGACCTTTATCTTCAGAGGATATTCCTTAATAAGATTCCATGTATAACCCCTCAACTTGCCCTCAATACAGTCCGTTATATTTGAAGGACCATATACCCTCAGGGGCGTATCCCGCCTGAGGAGTGCCCTGAGAAGTGTATCAAACCCAACGAAATGGTCTATATGAGTATGTGTTACAAACACATCTGTTATCTTCTGCAAGTCGCTGGGTTTCAGTCTGTATATGCTGCCTATGTCAAATAAAAATGCCCTCCTTTCCCTCATAATTCTGATAAAGAGAGAAGGGTCTTCGAAAGGATTATTGATCAGTCTGTGAATGAATGTAGGTTTCATAAGTGTTATTATATCTTATATTTTTCTTGTGATATAATAAGTCCGAAATCAGCATGGAGTATACAGCAATAAACAACCACGGTGAAGGTGACGAAATCATCTAAAAAGTTTATCGGGTTTATTGAGTTCATTGAGTTACTTGAGTTTTATAACCCAAGAAACCATGTAAACCCAGGAAACCGCATAAACCCTATTAAGAGGAGGTTAGTTGTCTGAACTCAGAAGGGACCCCATAACTGGCCGCTGGGTTATCATCTCTGTAGAAAGAGGTAAAAGACCAATAGATTTTATTTCTCCTTCCTCTCAGAGAAAGAAAGGCGGGTTTTGCCCCTTCTGCCCTGGGAATGAATACACAACGCCACCGGAGATAATGGCTTTCAGACCTCTCGACACAAAACCGAATACACCAGGGTGGAAATTGAGGGTCATGCCTAATAAATTCCCTGCCCTCGAGATTTATGGTGACTTGAATAAAACAGGGGAAGGAATTTTTGACAGGATGAATGGTATAGGTGCACATGAGGTTATTGTGGAGACACCTGAACACTATCAATCTCTCGCAACACTGCCCATAAAGACTGTCGAGGATGTATTATGGGCGTATTACCTCAGGCTCATGGACCTTAAAAAGGATGGGAGATTCAAGTATGTGATGATATTCAAGAATGAAGGAGAGGTAGCAGGCGCATCTCTCGAACATACCCATTCCCAATTGATAGCGCTTCCCATTATCCCCAAACTAGTCAGGGAGGAAATAGAAGCAGCCAGTAAGTATTATGACTTTAAGGATAGGTGCATATTCTGTGATCTCATAACCCAGGAACTCGAAGATGGCAGGAGGATTATATATCAAAACGATGGTTATGTCGCCCTTGCGCCCTATGCATCGAGGTCGCCCTTTGAGACGTGGATTTTCCCCAAGGAGCACGAGCCTCATTTCTATCCACCGAAAGAGAATTTCTCTGGTTTTGCAGATATACTCCAGAAGGTCTTGAAGCAGATGGACAGGATACTCGATATACCTCCTTATAATTTTTTGATTCATACATCTATTCTCCGCGATGGGATGAATGAGTATTACCACTGGCATCTTGAGCTTCTTCCAAAGCTCACAAAAATTGCAGGTTTCGAATGGGGCTCGGGATTTTACATTAATCCCACACCGCCTGAAGAGGCAGCCAGGTTTATGAGAGAAGCAAAGGTATGAAGATACTGATCGCAACTCCTGAGGCAGTACCCTATGCTAAGACCGGTGGCCTTGCAGATGTAGCAGGTACACTTCTCAAAGAGTACAGGGGAATGAAGCATGAGGCGTATATTATTCTGCCTTTTTATAAAAACATAAAGAAAAGAGATGTGACCCTGAAAGACATGGGTTTAAAGATAAAGGTTCCTGTTGGTGAAAGAGAGATAGAAGGAAAGCTGTTTCGTGACAGATCTTCAGCCTATTTTATTGATTGTGATGAGTTTTTTAATAGAGAGGAATTATATGGAACTCCCCAGGGAGATTATAGTGATAATGCATCTCGATTCATTTTTTTCTCAAGAGGGGTGCTTGAGACGTGCAGAACACTCAACTTCAAACCCGATGTAATTCATTGTCATGACTGGCAGACAGGCATTATCCCTTTATATCTCAAGACGATATATGCATTCGATACATTTTTCAAAGATACAGCTTCCTTACTTACCATACACAACCTGGGATATCAGGGGCTTTTTTCTGCCTCTGAAATGCCCCTTACCGGTCTTGGATGGGAGCTTTTTAATCCTGAAGAAATAGAGTTTTATGGGGGGATAAACTTTCTCAAGGCAGGTCTCATATCCGCAGATGTACTTACAACGGTAAGTAATACGTATGCAAAGGAGATCCTCCAGAAAGAATTCGGGTTTGGCCTCGAAGGAGTTTTGCAGAAAAGAGCAAAAGACCTCTATGGTGTTATAAACGGTATAGATTATAATGAGTGGGATCCATCAAGAGATGAGTTCATATCCAGAAAGTACAGCCCTGATAACCCTCAGGATAAGGCTGAGTGCAAGAGACGTCTTGCAAAAGAGGTATTTTTTGATGGTGTTGACAGGCCCCTTATAGGAATAGTAGGACGGCTCTCTGCACAGAAGGGGTTTGACCTTGTTCTGCAATCTCTTGAGGAACTCGTATCGTTAGGTGTAAACCTTGTCCTTTTAGGTAAAGGAGATGAGTTATTCCATATTGGTTTTTCAGAGGCTGCTCGTAAATACAAAGGTAGGGTCTCCATTACCATTGGCTTTGAGGAAACCCTTGCCCACAGAATTTATGCTGGCTCAGACTTCTTTCTCATACCCTCGAGGTATGAGCCATGTGGGCTTGGTCAGCTTATTTCAATGAGATATGGCAGTATCCCCATAGGAAGGAAAACAGGTGGTATTGCAGATACGGTACAGGACTATAACCCTTTGGCCTCAAAGGGAACGGGATTCCTTTTTTCTGACTTTACCCCTTCAGCAATGCAGAATGCTATAAAAAGGGCACTCTGCCTTTATACTGATAAGGATAAAATGAAGAAGGTAATTATAGATGCTATGAAGATGGACTTTTCCTGGAAGAGATCAGCAGAAAGGTATATTAAACTCTACGAAAATGCCATCAAAAAGAAAAGGGGCGTAGTTTAGAAAGGGTTTGTGGTGGATAATAGTTACGCTGCAGAGATAAGGAAGAATCTCGAAAATATTCTTGAAAACTTCCCTGACGCCGTCGTTACCTTTGATCTGAACGGTACTGTTACATCATGGAATAGGGGTGCAGAGAAGATGTATGGCTTTTCAAAGGAAGAAACTGTGGGCGGATTTTTGCCTTTTGTCCCGGGATTCCTTATGCTGGCTGAAAGGGAAAAAATCGATAGGATAAGGAACGGAGATGTCTTCAAGGATTTCGAGACGATCAGGCAGAAGAAGGATGGAACAATCCTGGATGTCAGCCTTACTCTTTCTCCGGTAAAGGATTCAGAGGGGATGATTGTGGGAGCCATATGCGTCTCGAGAGATATCTCTGAGAAAAAGCGGATTGAGAAAGAACTGGTGAAGAGAAACCAGGAACTCTCACGGCTCTTCTTTATTAGTTCAGCTATGAGAGGCACTCTTGAACTCGACAGGCTTTTGAGGATGATTCTTACTGCCGTCACGATGAGCGACGGTCTTGGCTTTAACCGGGCAATCCTCTTTCTTGTTGACGATAATAAAGATTTGTTGAAAGGGGCGATGGGAGTTGGACCTGCGAGCTCTGAAGAGGCATTCCAGATATGGAGTAGGCTTTCCCTGGAGAAGAAGACTCTCACTGACATAATGCGTAATATCGAAACAGGACCATTACGGAAGGACTCATTCCTTGACAAGCTCAGTCTTAATATGGAGATACCTCTATCAGAAGAAACGATCCTTACAATGACCTTTAAAGAGAGGAGATCCTTTAATGTCCGGGATGTAAGAGAAGAACCACTCTCGGATTTTGTTCTCACCCAGCAATTGGCCACTCAGGCTTATGCTGTCGCACCCCTGATATCGAGAGATAAGGTCATCGGTGTTATCTGGGTTGACAACCAGTTCAACAGGAGGCCTATCGTTGAGGAGGATATGAGGTTTTTGAGTGCTTTTTCAAACCAGGTCGCAAGTGTTGTAGAGAGTGCAAGACTCTTCGAGCAGGTTGCCCTCGCAGAACAGGAGCTTGAAAATATATTCGAGTCCATATCAGACAAGGTCTTTTTTACTACAAAAGACTATGTTATCAAAAAGATTAATAAAGCTGTCAGTGAAAGGTTAGGTAAGCCTCCTGAAGAGATCATAGGAAAGAAGTGTTACGAGGTATTCCATAATAGAAGAGAACCACGGCGAAAGTGCCCTCATCATAAAACCGTTGCAGCAGGAAAGCCCTTTGTCGGAGAACTCGAAGAACCTTACCTCGGAGGGACATTCCTTACCTCAAGCTCTCCGATATTTGATAGCATCGGGGAATTCATAGGTACCGTTAATGTAATGAGAGATATAACAGATATTAAGAAATTACAGGAGCAACTTGTTATGAAACAGAGGATGGCGGCACTCGGAGAGGTTGCGGCAAGGGTTGCACATGATATTAGAAATCCTCTTGTTTCTATTGGTGGATTTGCAAGGAGACTCGAAAAGAACTTAGAAGGAAATCTCAAGGAATATGCGGAGATAATTGCCAGAGAAGTCGCAGGGCTCGAGAAGATCCTTGGTGAGATTCTTGCCTATGTGAGAGGGGTCAGCCTTGAAAAGCGTATGGTCAATATTGACTCTCTCGTGGAGGAAGTTACAGCCGTGATGAAATCCGAGCTTGAAGAGAAGCGGATAGTATTCGTAAAGGATCTTCATGCAGCCTTTGAGATACATGTGGACCCAAGCAATGTGAGGGAGGCCATTCTCAATATCTTATCAAACGCTATCCACGCTATAGGAAATAATGGCACAATTACTGTTAAAACATATGTGAAGAAAGGCTGTGCTGTTATTGAGGTAAAAGATACGGGTTGTGGTATATCAGAGGAAGTACTGCCGTTTATCTTTGACCCATTTTATACTACGAAGGGTTCTGGAAGTACCGGACTTGGACTTACGATTACACACAAGATAATCGAAAAACATAATGGAAGAATAGAGGTTGAAAGTAAACCTCACGCAGGAAGCACCTTCAGGGTATTCCTGCCTTCTAAATAGTGAGGAGTGAAATGGGGGGGAGCAAAATGAAGATACTTGTTGTTGATGATGACTTGCATATCCAGAGGCTTTACAAGGATGAGTTAACTGAGGAGGGTTATGAAATTGTTGTCGCAGCGAATGGGGCCGAGGCAATGGAGATGTTTGAGAACGAAAACCCTGACCTTGTTACGCTCGATATACGATTGCCTGATGTAGATGGTATTCATCTCCTGAGGCAGATGAAGGAGAAGAAACCGAAGTTACCCATCATTATGTCCACGGCGTATGATTACAGAGATGATTTTTCTGTATGGGCATCAGAGGCTTACATTGTCAAGTCATCAGACCTCGCTGAACTGAAGTCTATGATTAAAAAGCTGCTCATCAAGGAATAATGTCCCGAGACATCTATCTTGAAGGCACACCCTTAGATGAAGCACTGACAAAGTGGCTGGGAAAGCTTGAATCTGAAGAAGTTGGACGACCTCTTTCAGGTGAAACTATTCAGGTTAAGGATTCTCTCGGAAGGACTACAGCAGAGCCAGTTATCGCAAAAATCTCTTCTCCCTTCTACCACTCATCGGCAATGGATGGTTATGCTGTCAGGTTTGCCGATACCTTCGGTGCTTCAGAGACGAGTCCCAAAAGACTCATCATAGGGGAACAGGCGGTCTATGTTGATACAGGCGACCCTCTGCCTGATGTGTTCAATGCAGTGATAATGATAGAGGACGTGAATGTCGGGGGGCGGGGTGGGATTAATGAGTATATCGAGATTATTGCGCCTGCAACCCCTTGGCAGAATGTGAGGGTGATTGGTGAAGACATCGTGGCAACAGAGTTAATACTCCCTGAAAATTACAGAATAAGACCTGTTGATATCGGTGCAATGCTTGCGGGTGGGCACACAAAGGCGGTGGTGAGGAGGAAGCCAAGGGTAGTCATTATCCCTACAGGTACAGAGATTGTAGAGCCAGGTACTGAATTGAAGAAGGGTGATATTATCGAATACAACTCGAGAATTCTGAGTGGCCTTGTCTTGGAATGGGGTGGAGAGCCAGTCAGGTTCAGGATAGTACCCGACAGATTTGATGAAATCAAGAAGTCAATACTCGATGCCCTCGATATGGGAGATTTAGTTGTTGTCAATGCAGGAGCATCTGCCGGCTCTGAGGACTTTACTGCAGAGGCTATAAAAGAGCTGGGAGAGGTAATACTTCACGGAGTTAATATTAAGCCTGGCAAGCCTGTCATCCTCGGCTGGGTAAAGGGTAAGCCGGTGCTCGGAATCCCTGGCTACCCTGTATCTGCATATATAACATTTCAGTTGTTCGCAAAACCGCTTATCTACAGATGGCAAGGCCTTGAGGTTGAAGAACCTGCAATGCTCAAAGTAAAGATTTCGAGACAGGTTGCATCCACCCTCGGTCATGAGGAATTCCTGAGAGTAAAAGTAGGAAAGGTGGGGAATAATTTCATAGCAACCCCTATTAGCCGCGGAGCTGGTGTGCTTATGTCTCTCGTACGTGCGGATGGCTTTGTCAGGATACCTGCCATGTCTGAGGGTATCGGGGCA
>JBGQMP010000011.1:0-12021 GCA_041500685.1 Thermodesulfovibrionia bacterium
AATTACCATTTTCCCAGGGCAAAAACAACCCTGAAATCACAATATCCATGTTGTAAGGGTTCAGGATTTCTGGTCATGAAGAATCCTCTCTGCCAGCTTATATGAATTCTCTATACAGTCATTAACACCAATTCCTCGATAAGAATTGCCCGTTAAATAAAAGCCGCTGTGACCACTAACAATTGTGTCAATCTTATCAAGCAGCTTCCCATGGCCCAAGAGATACTGAGGTATGCCTTTCTCATGAGTATAGACCCTAACAAAATCAGGCTGAGCCTTTACATCCATAATCTTTTCCATCTCATCCACGACTGTACTTGCCAGTCTATCTTCCTCCTGCAAGGCAACCTCTGCCGCCATGGCACCTCCAAGCATACTCCTCAGAAGTACATGCCCTTCAGGTGCCCTGTTTGGAAATATACTTGAATCCCAAAGTGTTCCGAGTATCTTTCTGTTTTCTCTTTTCGGAATAAGAAAACCAAAGCCGTCAAGAGGTTGTTTTATCTTGTTTCTCATGTAGCCCATACATACAACAGAAACAGGAGGATACGGGATTTCCCCAAGGGTTAAAGAGAGGTTCCTGTTAAAGTCCTTAACTATTTCTGATGTAACATGTGCAGGTGTTGCAAGAACAACGCTTTCTGCTTCTACCTTCGAATTATCAGAAAGAAAGACCGTATAGGTGTCACCTTTTTTATCGATTGAGACCACCCTGCTTACTGTCTTCAACCTCTCTCCCAGAAAGGCTTTAAGGGCTAAGATAAAGACCTCCATACCATCATAAAAGGAAGTAAGAACTCCACCAGGCCCCGGTCCTACCTTCTTTCCTGTTCTTTTCGCTTCTCGCTGAAGTTTTATAAGAGCCATGATAAGACTCCCATATTTGTTTTCGAGGTCATATATCCTTGGGAAACAACTTTTAAGACTCATTGTCTCGGGATCCCCTGCATAGATGCCTGACGCCATTGGATCTATTAACTTTTCAAATGCCTCTCTACCGAGCCTTCGCCTCGCAAAGTCAGCAAGCGTCTCGTCATCCCCTCCCCCCTTTGGTACAACTACTTCCCATACAATCCTCAGTCGGCCGTAAAGACTAAGCAGATTCGATAAGAAGAAAGAAATAGGTGACTCAGGTAACTTATGGAGCTTACCATCAGAAAATATAAACCTTTTTCTTGCTGCATCATTGCTCCTTACAGGAGTAAGTCCGAGCTTTGCAGCAAGTTCGAGTGTCCTTGGTCTATTATCTAAAAAACCGTTAACACCACCCTCACAGAGAAAACCCTCTGCCCTGTCAGTCCATATCTTGCCCCCTGCTTTTTTCTCAGATTCAAGAATAAGAATATCCAATGAAGAAGCTTTTTCTATGAGAAAATAGGCTAAAGAGAGACCAGAAATTCCTCCACCAACGATAATTAATCTCATATCCACCCTTTTTCCTTTAAGCCCTTCATCACTATGTCCTTTAATGCATCTATAAAGAGTGGGTGTGTATTAAGAGAATCCACCCGTTTAAGCATTATCCCAAGTCTCCTGGCCATGCCCTTATATAATATATCTATCTCGTAAAGGGTCTCAATATGGTCTGAAACAAAGCTTATCGGTACAAGAAGTATGTTCTTATATCCCGACTCAGCAAACCTTTTAAGCATCTCGTCTGTAGAGGGTTCGAGCCATTTTACAGGGCCGCTTTTACTTTGATATGACAGACTCCACTCAATATTCAACCTTTTTGTTACCTCACTAATTGTTCCTTTTATCTGACTCACATAAGGGTCTCCCTCTTTAATGAGGCTCTCCGGAAGATTATGGGCGCTGAAAAGTACTTTGATATCCCCCCACCCTGCCCTCCTGCCTGAGGAAGTAAATGAATCGAGACCCCTTTGAATAACTTCAATGAGTGCCTCTATATAAAGAGGGTGGTCATACCATGATGAGATATAGATGACTTCTATGGGATACTCTGAAATAACTTCTTTTAAATGTGACAGTGAGGAACCTGTTGTAGCATGCGAATAATGAGGATACATGCTTAAGGCAACAAGCTTTTTTACACCATCTCTGGATATGTTGGGTACTACCTCTTCGATAAATGGATGCCAGTAACGCATCCCGATATAGACCTTAAAAAGTCGAGAGTCGTAAGTCGAGAGTTGAGAGTTGTTGACTTCTGAATTCTGATCCGCCTTAGGCGGACTGAATTCTGACTTCTGATTAAGTGCCTTCTCGAGGGCTTCTGCCTGCTTAATGGTTATGTCAAGGAGAGGAGACCTGCCCCCTATAAGGCTATATATCTTCCTAGTCTTTCTTGAGCGAAGACTCGATATAAGCCATGCTATAGGTTTCTGAAAGAACGGAGGTCCGAGTCTTATAATCTTTCTGTCACAGAAGAGATTGTAGAGAAATGGCCTCACTGCCCCGAGGGAATCAGGCCCACCAAGATTCAAGAGTATTACACCTCTAATCTCTTTCCCGGTCTCACCCAAATCTCGGTTCCGATATCGGAATTCCCTCTGATTTATACTCAATCTGCTTTAATTTCCTCGCAGTCAATTTTAAGAAATTTCATGCTTCGATGTCCACCATCTTATTGAAGTTTTCTGGTTAGGCACTCATTGATATTTGCCTTAAACTCTGATATATTGTTACTTTGAGCTTACACTTTATTTGAAATAAAGGAGAGGTTTATATGCTAAAGCGTTATCTCTTTGCCCCTGGTCCAACACCTGTCCCATCAGAGGTGCTGCTCGCAATGGCAATGCCCATAATACACCACAGGTCACCGGATTTCTTCCCTGTTCTCGATTCTGCAAAAAAGGGCCTTCAGTGGCTGTATCAGACAAAAAATGATGTGCTTATTCTTTGCTCAACAGGAACAGGTGGAATGGTTGGTTCTGTGAATAACTTCTTCAACCACGGAGATAAGGTTCTTGTTATAAACGGCGGTAAATTCGGGGAGCGATGGACAAAGATATGCAAGTCCTATGGCTTGAACGTTGAAGAGATTCTTATTGAGTGGGGTTATGCAGTTAAACCTGACATGGTCGAAGAGAGGCTCAAAAAAGATCAGGACATAAAAGGAGTTTTTGTTCAGGCATCAGAGACATCAACAGGTGTTTATCATGATATAAAAAGCCTTTCGTCTATTGTTAAAAGATATGAAAACACATTATTTATAGTTGATGCTATCAGTGCCCTTGCTGCCCATGACCTGAGAACAGATGAATGGGGAATAGATATCATGGTAGGAGGTTCACAAAAAGGATTGATGTTGCCTCCCGGCATCGCCTTTGTCAGCGTAAGCGAAAAGGCATGGGAAAGGGCAAAAACATCAAAGTTGCCTAAGTTCTACTTTAATTTCACGAAAGAACGCGAAAACCTCGCCAAAAACCAGACAAACTTCACATCACCCGTTACGCTTATCATCGGCCTTAACGAAAGCCTGAAGATATTACAGGCAGAGAGACTTGAGAATGTATTCAAAAGACACGAAAAACTTGCCCAAACAACAAGAAAAGCTGTTCAGGCCCTTGAATTGGGGCTCTATGCAAAGGAGTCTCCATCAAATGCCGTAACTGCCATTATGGCACCTCCTGGGATTGATGGACAGGCAGTGTACAAAAATCTTCGGGAGAAATACGGTATCACTGCAGCTGGTGGTCAAGACAGAGCAAGGGGTAAAATATTCAGGATTGCCCATTTGGGATATATAGACAGATTTGATGTTATAACAGCAATTGCAGCTATCGAGATGGTTTTGAAGGGGATGGGCTATCCTGTAAAACTCGGAACAGGTGTTGCAATTGCTGAAGAACTCTTAATGGAATGAAGATGAGGAGCTTATGAATATTCTCGTCAGTGATAATCTTTCACCAAAAGGTATAGAGATTCTCAAAACTGCAGGTCTTAACGTTGATGTTAAGACAGGGATGAAACCAGAGGAGTTGATGGCATCTGTTGGTAATTACCATGGTCTCATCGTAAGGTCTGCAACAAGAGTATCCTCAAAGATAATAGAGGCTGCTTCAAACCTGAAGGTTATAGGACGCGCTGGTTCGGGACTTGATAATGTCGATGTTACGGCAGCAACGAAAAAGGGAATTGTTGTGATGAATACACCCGGTGGAAACACAATCACTACGGCAGAACATACGATCGCCCTGATGTTTGCTCTGGCACGACAGATACCGCAGGCCACGGCCTCGATGAAGGAAGGCAAATGGGAGAAAAAAAAGTTCATGGGTGTTGAGCTTTTCAACAAGACCCTCGGTGTCATTGGCATAGGAAATATCGGTAGCCAGGTTGCAAAAAGGGCACAGGCCCTTGCTATGAATGTAATAACCTATGATCCCTTCTTGAGTGAAGACAAAGCTAACGCTATGGGTGTTGAGAAGGTTGACCTCGAAACATTATTCAGACGCTCTGACTTTATAACGATCCATACCCCTATAACGGCAGAGACAAGAAATATGATCAATAAAGAGACTATCAAGATGATGAAAGATGGCGTCAGGATCATGAACTGCGCACGGGGTGGTATTGTCAACGAAAAGGACCTGTATAATGCCCTTGTTGAAGGCAAGGTTGCAGGTGCTGCACTCGATGTTTTTGAGAAAGAACCACCGGAGAATAATCCCCTTCTTACCCTTGACAATGTAATCTCAACTCCACACCTCGGCGCAGCGACAAAAGAGGCACAGGAGAATGTGGCTATCGCAATAGCAGAACAAATAGCAGATTACCTCACCCATGGAACAATAAGAAATGCCGTTAACTTTCCATCCATTCCCGCAGACCAGGTGGCAAAGCTTCAGCCTTATATAACCTTGGCTGAGAAACTTGGGCTGTTCTCAGCCCAGATATTTGAAGGTGGTGTTACGGAGATAACGATCGAATATCGGGGAGAAGCATCCGAGATTGATACTGCTCCAGTTAAAATAGCTGCTATCAAGGGCTTCCTTACACCCATCCTGGAAGAGACGGTAAACTTTGTAAATGCACCCTTTATAGCAAAAGAACGTGGTATAGAGGTTAAGGAGACAAAAAGCGCTGATGCTGGTGATTATCAGAGCATGGTTGCGGTCAGAATTAAGGCAAAAGACAAAGAAAGCTATATTGCAGGAACACTCTTTAGTAAGAAAGACCCCCGTATTGTGGCCATTGATAGCTTTAAGGTTGAGATTGTACCTGAGGGAGAGCTTCTCTTTATCTATAATAATGATAAACCTGGAGTTATAGGGAATATAGGAACACTCCTTAGTAAAAACAATATCAATATCGCAAGGATGCAATTTGGAAGAGAGGCTCCTGGAGGCAGAGCAATCTCAGTAGTCACCATTGATAGCCCTGCCACACCTGGTATCATAGAGGAGATCAAAAGCCTTCCAAACGTCCTTTCACTTAGGCGCATAACTCTTTAAGCGGGTTCAAACATGTCTAATAATGTTGTAATAGTAGGTGCACAGTGGGGAGACGAGGGCAAGGGAAAGATTGTTGATTACCTTTCTGAAAAGGCAGACGTAATCGCACGATACCAGGGAGGCCATAACGCAGGCCATACTGTAGTCATCAATAAAGAGAAATTCATACTCCATCTGATCCCATCAGGAATACTCCGCAAAGGCAAGATATGCATTATAGGCAATGGTGTTGTCGTTGATCCTGCAGCTCTCATAGAGGAGATTCAAGGGCTTAAGGAAAGAGGAGTCCAAGTTGGGAGAAACCTTTTGTTGAGTAAAAATGCGCATCTCATAATGCCTTACCACAGAGTCATAGACAGGGAAAGCGAGAGGTCCAGGGGCACAAAAAAGATTGGTACAACAGGTCGTGGGATAGGCCCTGCTTATGCAGATAAGATGGCAAGGAGGGGGATAAGGGTTGCAGACCTCCTTCATCCTTCTGTGTTCAAGAACAAATTAAAGGCACACCTCTCTGATATCAACTTCCTCCTCGAGAATTTCTACAAAGTTTCCGGTTTTAAGATGAAAGATATATACAACGAATATATGGGTTATGCTGAAAAACTCTCTCAATATATTGCTGATACGGACATTATAATAAACAAAATGATCTCTGAAAACAGGAATGTATTGTTTGAAGGTGCACAGGGCACACTCCTTGATATAGACCATGGGACCTATCCCTATGTGACATCTTCGAGTGCGATAGCAGGCGGTGTATGTACAGGCCTTGGTATCGGCCCAACAAAGATATCAAAAGTTCTTGGAGTCGTAAAGGCTTATACAACAAGGGTTGGCAGTGGGCCTTTTCCAACAGAGATAAAGGATACCCTCGGTGAAAAAATCAGAGAAAGAGGTGGAGAATATGGTGCAACAACAGGTAGACCGAGGAGATGTGGGTGGCTGGACATGGTCATACTGAGACACTCTGCAAGAATAAATGGGCTTACAGGAATTGTAATAACAAAACTCGATGTCCTCGATGGTATCGAGACAATAAAAATCTGTACCTCTTATAAATATAAGGGAAAGATATATAAGGAGTTTCCAAAAGAAATTGATATCATCGAAGAGTGTACTCCTCTCTATGAAGAGGTGAAAGGCTGGAGTACAAGCACTGCAGGAATAAGGGACTTCACCAAGCTACCGAAAACAGCAAAGGCATACATAGAAAAGATTGAGACAATGTTGGGAGTAGAGGTGCAATTAATCTCCACCGGCCGGAGGAGAGACGAAATCATTCAACTTAAAAACCTCTTCTGATGGATTCAGATGCTGCAGATGCGAAGCATCCTTTATTTTTTGATGCTTTGATCTCAAAGGTTTTAAACATCATCTATCCCTCAAAATGTCCTTCCTGCGAAAGTGTATCAGATGTATTTTGCCATTCACCAATCTGTGCATCCTGCTGGTCTCAGATACAGAGATACTCCGGCCCATCATGCAGGATATGCGCTATGCCATTTTCGTCAGAATATGGGGAGATATGTGGGCAATGCCTCAAAAAGACACCTCCCTTCTCCAAGGTTATAAATTATGGTCTTTATGAAGGGTTGCTCGCAGAGGCGATTAATCACCTGAAGTTTCATGGTCTCAAAAGACTTGCAAAACCTCTTGCCAGGCTACTGCTTAACTTCGACCTCTCCAGGATAGATGGCATACTGCCTGTTCCTTTGAGCATAAAAAGACTGAAAGAAAGAGGCTTTAACCAGTCCCTTCTTTTAGCGAGGGTTATATCGAAGAAGACAAGTGCTCCTCTTTTGACGGATATACTCCAGAAGAAAAACGAAACACCTCCACAGACAGGTCTGTCTGCAAGAGAGAGACTATTAAACCTCAAGCATGCCTTTGAGGTAAAAGGAAACATCAAAGATCTCAAACTGCTTCTCGTTGATGATGTGATGACAACAGGAGCTACAGTCACAGAGTGCTCAAAGGAGCTCATGAAAGCTGGTGCAAAAGAGGTGACCGTCCTAACCCTTGCAAGGGTTAGTATGATGTAATATAATCCATCAGATGTCTGATATTGAGTCATTCAGGGAAGAGCTACAATCGTTAATCTCAAAATTCGAAAAGGACAAGAATTACTATCTCTCAAAAGGCTATCTTGAAGCACAGGTAAGGTTAGATTTCATAAATCCCTTTTCCAAAGCCCTCGGCTGGGATATAGAAAACAAGGCACAGAAGCCCCCTCACGAAAGGGATGTTATTGTAGAACTTTCTCCTGAGACAACGAAAAGACCTGATTATAATTTCCGCATAAACGGTGTCACAAAGTTTTTTGTCGAGGCAAAATCCCCCTCGGTCGCCCTTGATGATGTAAACCATATCCTTCAGGCTAAGTCGTATGCGTGGTCAACCAAAGAGGTATATTTTGTTGTGCTTACGGATTTTGAAGAGTTCAGGCTTTATGACGCATCGTTAAAGCCAAATCCAAAATTCCCGAATGAAGGTCTAATATTCAATCTCAAATATAGGGATTATCTTGATAGCATCGAAAAACTCTGGGAATTATCCCGGGAAAGAGTTGAGCAGGGTTCGTTAGAATCTCTTCTCCCCAGAGATACAAAAAGCAAAAGATTACGCATACCACCTGATAAGTCTTTCCTTGAAGATTTGACCATCTGGCGAACAGAACTTGCAAAAGATATTCATAAACGAAATCCTCAATTCGATGTAAAGCTTTTAAATGATGTCGTCCAGAAACTCCTCGACCGAATTATCTTTATTCGCATTGCAGAGGACAGGAAAATCAGACCTGACAGGGAACTGTGGGAGATTGTTGCTCAATGGAGGGAAGAAGCTAAACGAAAATCAATTATGGTTCATCTGATAGACCTATTCCATGAGGTAAATGACGACCTGAATGGAGACATATTCAAACGGCATGCATGTGAAACAGCAGTTGTAGATTCAAATCTTTTGACTGATATTATCGAAAGCCTTTACTTTCCAAAGAGCCGTTATCGCTTTGATGCAATCGGGGTTGAACTTTTGGGAAGTATCTATGAACGCTATCTCGGAAGCACGATAAGGGTAACGCCTCAAAGGGTAAAGGTTGAGGAAAAGCCCGAAGTGAGGAAAGCAGGAGGTGTTTACTATACGCCAAAATATATCGTTGATTACATCGTCAAAAACACAGTCGGCAGAATCATTGAAGGCAAGACACCCAGGCAGATAGAAAAGATAAAGATCCTTGACCCTGCCTGCGGCTCGGGTTCATTCCTGCTCGGTGCTTATCAATACTTGATTAACTATCATCTTCAATATTACAGGGAACACCCGAAGGAAGCTCAAACCCTTCATCTATTTCCATACTGGAAAATGAGTCCCGAGGAGTTCACCTTGCCAATTCATGAAAAGGCAAAGATTTTAAGAAACAATATCTTCGGTGTGGACATTGACCCACAGGCTGTCGAGATAACAATGATGAGCCTTTATTTAAAGGCATTAGAGGGTGAAAGAGGTTTATTACCCAAGAAGCAGCATCTCCTCCCTCCCCTTTCCAACAACATCAAATGCGGCAATAGTTTGATCGGATATGACATATTTGATAACCCCTCCCACCCTCCCCTTAAGTTAAGGGGAGGTGAAGGTGGGGTTATGACATCGGACAGCGAAGGAAGGTTATGGGAAGTCGACGACGAAACAAAAAGCCGCATCAACCCCTTCGACTGGAATTCTAAATCAGCAGGGTTCGGAGAGATCATGGAAAATAGCGGCTTCGATGTCGTCATCGGCAATCCGCCATACGGAGGTCTTTTGTCAAAGGATGAAGTAGCCTATTTCCTTCGAAATTATAAACTTCAAGAATATCAACTTGATACATACTTATTGTTTATAGAGAAGTCTTTAGCCTTGTTAAAAGAAAAAGGATTTTTGGGAATGATCATCCCAAATACCTGGCTTTTAAATTTACAGTCCCGTCGAATTCGTCAGCACATCTTTGATCAAACACAAATTGAAGATATTACGCATTATCGACGTCATGTATTTGGTAAAGCCACAGTTGATACCGAAATAGTAATTTTCAAGAAAGGAAAGCCAACAAAGAATCATGAAATTAAGATTACTGTTGTCGAAAAAGATGACAGCTCAAATAGCTATGCCATCTTGCAAGCGCGATGGCAAGCTGGCAATGGAAAACCCATTAATCTTTTTGAGCGACCAGAGATGAAAGAACTCGCAGATAAGCTGCGTCGCTTCAAAGTGCTTGATGATTTATGCATCATCACGCAAGGCGCCAAACCTTTTCAAGTTGGTAAAGGTAAACCTGCTCAAACTCGTAAGATTGTTGATACTAAGCCATATGTTTCAGAAACGCCAAAGGATTCTTCTTTCCGGCCTTTACTTAGGGGAAATCTAATCCAGAGATATCAGACTTTATGGGATAACAATTACTGGATAAGTTTTGGAGATTGGCTGGCTGAACCGCGGTACTCAGCCCAGTACGAAGCTCAAGAGAAAATAGTTATACGCCAAACAGGCGATTCTCTTGTGGCTACGTTGGATCGTGAACAGTTTATTGTTCGTGATAACCTATATACTATTGTTCCACGCAAGAATAAATTAGATTTACGCTATGTCTTGTCACTCTTAAATTCAAGATTGCTCAATTGGTTCTATCAAACAATCATTAATCCAGAGAAGGGAGAAGCCCTTGCTCAAGTAAAACGCGGACATCTCGCTCAACTACCCATTGCCTTACCTAATTTTTTCAATCCCTCTGAAAAAGCCATTCATGACAGACTTGTCTCACTCGTTGACAGAATGCTCGAACTTCACAAAAAGAAAAACTCTCTTCCTCCATCAGCAGAACGTAAAAAAGTTGAGCGTGAGATTGCAGTAACAGATGAAAAGATAGATGAGATTGTTTATGGGCTTTATGGAATAACAGAGGAAGAGAGAAAAATAATTGAGGGGAGATAGAAAAATCAATGCCTTAGAAGTCCTCTATTTCAAAACAAGCTTTATTAAGATAGAATTAGTTCGAAAATATAGTTCAGGTTATTTTGCGAAGGGCAGAATTTCAAGATGTTATTAAACAGTTATCAGGCTCTTAAGGCGATTTTGACATCATGGGAATTAAACAGATGAAAAAGATATTCTTAAAAAGAAAGTAGAAAAAATCGATAGGGCTTGATTAGGATGTCAGGACTAATTATTCCACGTCTAATTGCTTTGGATTCGTCAATCATCGGCAATGTTGCACGTGATTTTTATCATTCCAATGAACACAATCAAAAAAAGGCCAAGCGTTTCTTAGACTCTCTTAGCTTAAAGAACCTTATCCCACTTATTACATGGCACCACATTGAAGAACTTTTGCAACACAATGACGAAGTCATCGTAGACAATAGAATACGTTTTATCGAATCCTTTCCAATGATTGCTTGGTTCTACAGTATAAATTCGCCTGGTATAGTTGGATCTATCCTGGACATTCAAGCGACAGAATTGTCATGGTTAATTGATAATCCTTCGACCCCTCTCGAAGTGGTAATCCAGAAAACAAAAGATAAACTCTTAAAATTCGGTTCTGGCCAAGATTTGGTTTCTATATTTAATTACGATGAAGAAACGCGGAAGCAAATTAGGGAGAATCTTGCACATAGGCAGGATAGACGTCGTGAAATTGCCTCAATTGGTCATGCAAAATTTATTGATATGCAAAGCAATAAAGTTTCGGATTTCACAAATAAACGATTACGTAAACCTGAGGAAACGACTAAGACCCTTGATATATTAGAAGCCAATCTGGAAAGAGAACTAATAAATCACGGTGATAAAAAACTCTCAGGACATAAATCAGTGGCCCGAGAATTTATTAATGAGGTTAAAGAGAACGGACTTCAGTTATGCCATGCTCAAGGAAATGAACAAGAAATTTTCTTGAAAAGTTTTGGCATTGACCCCGGGGAAGTTTCAAGTGATGCTGCTTTACAGGATATTGGCTACACTGCGATCTACAAACAAAAAATAAGAATACTTGCGGAAACATTTGGTCTTAACTATGACTCATTAAAAGCAATCAAAGAAGACTTGTGCCCCTCATGGTTAATCTGGCGAGAACTCGACAAGGTGTTGAAATCTGCTCATCGTGCAAGCGGGAGTGACATAACGGATAAATACCATTCAGTGCTGGCTTTGTATGCCGATATCTTGTTAGTAGATAAAAGGTTTCACGAGATTTTCAAGCAAGTAGTTATAAGAAATGCAGTTATTAAAAAGATTATAAATAAGGTGATTAAATTATCAGATTATGGGAACATGATGAAGGTAATCGAAAAATAGATAAAATGACTATCGAATTCGAGTGGGGTCTGGTCTTCATTCTTCACTTAACAGCATATTTAATGAAAATCAAAGGGCGGATGATTTCAGGAGGGAATTCAGGTAAAATAAAGACTTAATGGAGGAGCAAGAATGGCTGGTAAGGCAAAAATAGTCATACCTCACGACAGGATTACTGAATTCTGTAAGAAGCACCATATCCAAAAACTTTCTCTGTTTGGTTCGGTCATTAGCGAAAATTTTCGGCAAGACAGCGATGTGGATGTTC
>JBGQMP010000012.1:0-12021 GCA_041500685.1 Thermodesulfovibrionia bacterium
TCTTTTTATTTTGTGATATACAGTAATTACTTGCCTCTCTAAATGCTTCGGCTTTTAGAGATCCCATACCGGTAAAACCTGTTGCTGCCTGACGAGATACCATGTACGTATCTTGTCCAATTGGGACAACACCAGAATGTATTGCACAACCAGAAAATATAACTATGCCAAATAGTAAAATGGTTAACTTTATCAAAGTACCTCCTATGTATTGCTTGATCGAAAACATAACATTTATTTTTATGCTGATTCTATATCTGATTCAAAGATTATACTCTTCCGGTTTCATTGTCAATTATTTTGTGAAAAAACTACCAATGAAAGCATGATTTTTCTATATATTATCGTCATTTTAAATATTATGTAGAATAGACATAATTATACAAACCAATATTCTGGTGGGAATTTTTTGCATATTGCCGGTTGAACTATATACCTTTCAGGTTCAGCTTTCGGATGCGTTGTTCAGGAAGCATATCACACAATATAATTCTGAAAGAAAGTGATACCACCCGACGATTCTTTCCTAAATGTGCTACCCCACGGTGTGGTTGATCGGCATGCGATTAAAGAGGAAAATGTTGGCAGAAGCAGACCCCAGGATCATTATGAACAATTTAACTATTACGGGAGGTATGCCGTGACTATTCAAAAAGCCATAGAACACTTTAAGGAGCATCAAAGGACATCATTAAAGAGGAGGACTCAGGAGGGGTATAAGAGGCTTCTGGAACGCTTTCAAAGCGAATTCCGCAACCGTGACGTTGAGTCCGTCAAGGCAGAGGAACTATGCCGGTTCCTTGAAAGCAACACCGAGGGGTTGGCCAGGTCCACTCGGCGCCTCAGATATGCCCAACTGAGGGCACTCTTCAACTTCACAATAGACTCGTTCGAGATGAACATTAAGAACCCTTGCTGCGTTCCTCAGTTGTTCAAGTCTTTCAAGAACATTCAACAGAGACCTCGCAAGATCTTGGACAAGGAAACCGTGGATAAAATCATCTTCAACTCGTCGAACATACGAGACCGTTTGATTCTGGAACTTCAGGCCCGCTGCGGTCTACGAATTGGGGAAGTCCTAAATCTGAAGGCTTCTGATGTCTCCCAACGAAAACTCATGCTCCAGGAGCCCAAATCCGGCCGAGAAGTTGAAGTAGCTTTCATGCCTGAGCACATCGCCGTCCGGTTGGCTGACTATATTACCAGCAGGAATCTGTCTTCAAAAGATAGAGTATTTGGTATCTGCTATACGACAGCCAGAAATCTTGTAACTAAGCTCGGGCAGAAACTTAATGTACGCATATCCCCCCATGATCTTCGCAGACACTCTGCCACATATGCCAGCAGGAATGGTGTTCCCTTAGAGATCATCTCAAAAGTCATACTGAGACATCAGGATTTGAAGACCACACAGGTGTATCTCGGCAAGGTAAGCGATTCGGAAGCCATCCGATGGATGGACGTCCTGCATGGGAAATAGCCATAGCTGAATAGACAAACAGCTCCTGGGGTCTGCGTAAAGTGAATTTGCTATAATGGGAATATTATTTTTGGGGTATCCGCTTGCCTCAAGTAAGTACAAGCTGTAGTAGATGTGACTATTAGCATATAGGATTCCTCCACTAAATATGGATTCTACTTGAGTGAAGCGGATATGCCTATATTATTTTTTAAGGAAATGTAATCTGATTATGGGATTCCCGGTTAAATTGAGTGATATCATAGAGGCCATCGAATTTCAGATGGATGAGAGCAGCGCATACTTGAATAAAAAGACTGGCGAGGTCGTGACTGTTACCCAAGAGGATTTTGAAGCTGCTGAAAATCAAGACGCCTTGGACGAATATCCTGAGTGGCAGCACGAAAGTATCAAAACGGCCCAGGAGATTCTTGACCATGAAGAGGATTTTATAGGCTTGCCCACCAAATATGATGTTCACGAATATCAGATAATGGAAAGTTTTATTCTTTCTATTAAAGACAGAGAAATTTCAGACGCCTTATACAGCGCTATAAAGGGCAAGGGTGTTTTCCGTAGATTTAAAGACAACATATTCAGATTCAATATTGAAGATGAATGGTACAAGTATCGAGAAGATGCAATAAAGCAAGTTGCCATTGATTGGTGTGAACTTAATCAGATTAAATTCAAAGATAAATAGAATGTCTTTTGGGCGGCTAAAGATATACAGGACAATTTCATTAACTACCATCTGAAGTATGCGGGGAGGAACATTCATCATTAATTACACTGAAAGAAGTGCACAAGGACAACTCTTAAGTGGAGACATTCATGCATAATACCGACAGCGATAAACTGGCTGAAGACGTGATGAACGCCTATGCAGAATTCGAGATGCATTTTCATGGGAAGGGCCCATTCCCAATGCTTTATTTTAAGGCTTTTTTTGAGGTTGTTGTTCGTTACACTAAATCAATAAAGAATAGCCCGATGGTCCACAGAAAAGTAGCAAGCGCTGTAAACGGCCTCCGTGAAATGCTTGATTTGAAGGCATCTCATGTACCCGGGCAGGCTATCAACGATGCAGACAGACTGGAATGCATGCTCTTTAGTGAGTATGACCAATATTTTGAGGGAGATGAGCCGCCTGGACTCTGAGATTCAAGGAAGCATCGCATATCAGTCGGGTGCAGAAGTATCGAAAAACGGAGCGGCACATTGTTAACCGTTACGCGCGAAAAAGGAAGGTTATACAAAAAGGATGAGTCTAAACCGTAACGATTTGATCAAACAAATGAACGAAGCATCACTTGAGGTACTCCGCGAAAAAGGCTACATTTGTTTCGTCGATATCCTCATTCGCATGGGCAAACTGACGAAGGGGGACTATGAGGCGTGGCGGTCTCGGAAAGTCCCATATCTGGAGAGGGTAATAAAGGTTAACCTGGTGAAGGTAACCCACATGCTAAGAACCCTAAAGCAAAATGCAAAAAAAGGCGGCTTGCTGGCCAGCAAGACTTCCTATGTGTCCTGGGGAAAAGGCTCAAGAGCACCGTTGAGATTCAGTAAGTCCGGAGACCCAAACATTGAAGAAGCCTACTCAACGCACTTCCACAAACCGGAAACCGAAGAAAGCGCATTTCGGGGTGAAGCAAACAAAAAGATCTGTGCACCCACCGTGGTATAAGTCTGATAAAGGCTTAGGGAAAGACTTCAGACGGAAGTATTCTCCGAAAACTTCTTCCTGAACATCACACCTCTGAGAAATACGATAGTTGTAATGATTTCAAGCGGTAAGTGATAATATAACGTTTAGGGTGTGACACTGGTCATTGACTTTATTACAGGTAAAAACAGAAGAAAGAATAAAAAACTTGACAAATTGTATAGTTATAATTAAACTATATTACAAGAGTTTAGTTATAATTAAACATATGAAGCATATTCAGGTGAGAAGCCTTCTAATACATGACGGAGCAAAAAGAGTATTATGTAGAGCTGATTCATGGTCATAAAATTACACGACGCGGTTTGGCGTTTCTCATTTGTAAAAACGACAGGAACATTGATGCTAAGAGTTTTTTTGAGAGACTAAAACCTAACCAAGAAAGACGGGCGCGTAGTAGTTTTGATCATTGGTTGGATGGCGGGACAAACAAAAACTGGTTTCATGGTTGGCCTAATAACCCGACCTATAAAGATTGCTTTGTATTTAAGTGGAAAGAGAATAGACAGGATCACAGACTTTATGGCTTTTTATGCAATCCGCTACCCAATTACAGCCATTTTCGGCTTTGTGTTTTGGTCTCACATGCTCAAAAAAACGCATGGGAGACCAATCCTACTGAGTTAGATGGAGTAAATAAAATAAAGGAGGAAGCTAAGGTAAAGGAAGCAGTAAGGACGGCTGTTAAGGACCTAACTCCTCAATAGCCAAAAAGGTAAGAAACTATGGAGCAAAAAATTACACACTGGACTGAAAGAACCATTGAAGATTTTTTGTATCGGATTGCAGCAGATTTTGCTGCGCAATTGGAGAAAAGAATTCAATCGGAGCCCTTGAGTAAGGCCAAATTGGCTGAAAAACTTGGTGTATCGAAGGGGCGGGTGTCGCAAATTCTAAACAATCCTGGGAATCTTACTCTTAAAATGATTATCAAGTGTGCTCGTGCTATTGGTCTGAAGGTGGCAATCGTAGCTTATGACGATAATGATCAAAAAAATGAGAGAGGGCCGGTAAACTCCGAGATTTTTCGCTTGTGCTGGGAGAACTCTGGTAAACCTGTCGACTTTTGGTCGATAGAGAAGCCTAGGTGCGTTGCAATAAGCACATCAGCATTACTTGAGGACCCTATTATTGGAAGCCCTTATCTGTATGACCAGCGCCATAGTAGCACTGTCCAAGGTGGTTGGATGAATTATTTGCTACCTATTGAAAGACAATCAGTTACAATGGCGGCGAAAACACCTTTTAAGGGTACCGAAAAACTAATAGAAAAAAGAGGAGTGAGCAATGGCCGAAGCGACACAATATCTATTCAGTTTTAAAGAGTTGGCGAGTTTAATGGTTAAAAAGCAAGATTTACATGAAGGCTTGTGGGCTATTTATGTCAAGTTCGGAATCAGTGCTGCGAATGTTAGTTTGGGTGGTGGAGATCTTATGCCTACTGCGATGATCCCAATTCTGGAAATTGGCATACAAAAGCAGGATCAGCCAAGCTCTCTTACTGTGGATGCTGCAGAAGTTAACCCGAGTTCCAAGAAGGCTAAGAAAAAAACTGCAAAGAAAGGTTGATTGACTGGAAGTTATGCGTCACTAATTCGGGTAAGCCAGTCAGAATGAACGGGAAGGCTTTGGAGCGTAGCTTGAATATTACCTCTGTTAATCCTCAATAGTTGCGTCTTTTTAAACCTACGTCTTTGTAGGTGGAGGTGATACCCGGCACCCTTCAAATTCAATTTTGAGCAGCACAAAAAACCCACGTAGTACGAATTGAAACATTTGCTATCGCTGGATTTGTGTCTCAGTCCATTTATTTACATAAGAAACAAACGCTGGTCTTTAGGTTGCTGCTATTTATTTCGATTCGAAAGAGTCCCTATGCGCAACGCCCGATAGTATTAAGTACAGAATGAACTCTTTAAAAGTTTAGATTTTTGCCCGGTGTTTATAAGCAGGTTACCTCGGTTTTGTAGGGAAAGGCTGCAAAGGGAAAGCTTTTCCCCGTCACAGTGCATTAATATTTCTACCATATATCAGTATTTCTCCAGTTTCAGGATTCTGCGCAATTCTATCGATTCTTCTTTTTTCTCCAGAACATAAAGGATCATCCAATGAATATGCAATTATCGGTCTTAACCCTCTACCAGCGTATTCGAGTGTTTTGAATAAGTAACCAATAAACGATCCTGAATAACGGTAGCAACGTATACAGTCCTCGATACGCTTTTGAATCAAATAATCATATCCTTTCCAACAGAAAATTTTAGGGCAACGTTCGATCCACTCATCAATAGTAAAGGTAACCAACTTAATAATTTCTTGCCTGGCTAATACGTTTCCTTTTTGAGCAATTCTCACTAACGCGATACTGATGATATCTCTTATATACTTATCGTTTTTATCCGCCGGAGTGAGAAAGGTATAAAGTTTGTCATTGTATTTACGAAGAATAATGTTAACCTCAGCTTTGCTCCGATATGGTTTTGTTCCATTTAGCCGAGATGTAATCCATCGTCTTGGGAATTTATGATCTAAAGCACGGGTAACTCTGTCCCAATCGATACCGCCGATTTCTCTTCTTATATTCTTTTGAATGAATCGATAAATACGTGGAGCATATCCTCGTATCCAGGAACTATTGAATGTATAGGGTTGTTTCTTTATTAGTAGTTTGTTAATGGTTTTAACAGCAGAATCAAAATCCATTGTGTTAACTTTATAGCAGAACAGCGGAGATTGAATAGCTGTTTTACTGACTCGTTATCGAAATGAATCCTTGCCGGTCATTGGGTCCGAATCCCTCATTTCAATTGTTACAGCAGCCAGAGGCACTATTAGAATTCTGCGAAGGTACTCCGGACAAAGGGCTAAACGGGCTTGCCTATTGCTATGAGACTAGTAAATTACATTAGCAGCAAAGATCCCACCAGACGATAGAGCAGTTCATTAGTTAGAACTTCCTCTAAGGGTACCTTGTTTGTTTTTCACGGCTCTTCTTCTACTTCTTATTAGTATTCTGTTTTTGACCTTTCTTGCTATGCATCTCAGGTACGGCTCCATTCTCTTGTCTATTGCCTTATAGTATCTGTATTCATAAGCGATCCTCCTGGGAGTCAGGCTGATATCTTTTTCCAGCCTGCTTTCCATCCACTTTTCAATTTTAGCAGTGGGATAATATGCGTTTGCAACCAAAATAAGAATCTCTTCAAGTAGATACTTTTTATCTTTCATTTCTTTCAGCCAGTGCTTGAAAAACTGAATTTGTTCCTTATCATCAAGGAAGGCAACGTTTAAGGATAACCTTTTCAGTTGTTTTTCTATCATTAAACACCTCCCCATAATTAATACTCCCTAAAGCAAGCTCAGGGTATCTAAAATATCTCCTCTATTGATAGGGGGGCCCACCTGCCATCTGTCGGGCAGGGATTGAAGAGAGGGTGAAACATAGAATAATCACCCCCACCCTAACCCTCCCCCTCAATGGGGAGGGAAGTATATAGTATCCCTGTAGCAAGACTACCGGGAATAACAGATAAATTTTGACAGCCATTTTACCCCACTACTTAAATATATATTTAAGTTATGTTGAGACAAAGTGATAACAGCCTTGAAAGGCAACAAAAAGCCCTTCCCCTAAAGAGACGATTTTTAAAAAAGAAAGTTAATCTGGCAGAAGTCTCTTGGACTTATTATTCGGCTAACCAGCCTACTTGAATCATCTCCCTGTTTCTCAGGGGTTCTTATATATGTATTACTTCTTTACGAGTAGCAGACTGATTCGTTACCAAACGCTATTGAGGGATCCAGATATAGAATCTGGATTTGGAGCCTGCCCCGTACTTGATACGGTCTACGACTCGTAGAGGGGTCAAGCCGGAAAATGACTACCATTAAAACAGAGTTCGCTGTGCATATCCAGGAAAGCCCAAGAAAACCCAGAGAAGCCCAGTAAAGCCCCATATTTAGGCATATTCATGGGGCTTTACTGGGCTTTAGTGGGCTTCTCATCTCTCTTGTCATAATCTTGTGATAGTGAAATTTCCTTATCACATTTTTGTGAGAAAGAGAGATGTGAAATATCCTCTTTTTAAATTACCCTTTTCGTCTCCGACATGTATACGATAGAAGATCGCGCCTCAAAAGTTCAAGTAAATTAAACGTTTAGTATTTCTTATATTAATGATTCAATGGGTTTATGCCACAATAAAGGCGATGGCCCCACTTAGTTGGGTCCTTCTATGGATTAAGCGATAGAATTTGGGGCCATAGAGGGGACCAGCTAAATGGGCCCATGTCATATCCCTCCATGCACAATCTTGCTAATGAGAGATAAGAAATATCCCCTCATAATACTGCTTAAAAAAGTATTACTTCTATTAAGATGCTCAATGAGCTGGAAGTGAATACCTATGTGCAGTGAGGACATGGGACTTGCTCCATGGCTTCTAAAGTGCTCTGAAGTGAGGCGGTAAAAGATAAAGATTAATGATTTGCGCGGATAAGTGTGGATAGCTATGGAAAAATTATTGAGCGTGGATGAATTATCAGAGATGCTTGGGGTTACCAAGGCCACGATCTATTCATGGACATCCCGGAATAAGATTCCTCATATAAAGCTTAGCAAAAGGCTTTTGAAATTCAGAAAGAATGATATCGAGGCATGGATCGCCAAAAGGACAATCAGTGCGGATGCGTCATTTTTAGTTCAAGAGGATAAGAAACGTAAGAGATCCAGAACTTCTTTGAAGCTGCACGATGACTTTATTGAGAAGATCATCAGGAATGCAAAAGACGGAGCTTTGAGGTTATGAATCTTTTAGACCCATGCTACAATATGAAAGGTATTTTCAGGCCTTGTTTAGTCCCTCAGTCAACTGACAGGAAAGGAGGATAGTTTTTATGGGACTATATAGGCGACCAGATTCAGACATTTACTGGATGTCCTTCACTCACAACAACAGACTTTACCGTAAAAGTACCGGGACATCCGATGAGAAGTTAGCGAAAAAGATATTAGCTAAGGTACAGACGCAGATCGTCGAAGACAAGTGGTTCAACATCGACCGCTCGAAGCATATGTCACTACAAGATATGATTGAGAGATACGACAAAGAATATACAGCACACCGTGAATATTATTCGCAGAAACGCGATAGGTCCATCTTCAAAAACCTATATGCCTATTTCGGAAAGACTTGCACTTTGGGAGAGATCGAACACGAAATTGGAGAATACGAGCAATTCAGAAAGATTAAAGGTGCTTCACCCGCAACAATCGTCAAGGAACTTGGCCTTTTGCGGACAATGTTTAACGTAGCCCGCAAGCAGTGGAGATGGAAAGTTATAAATCCTGTATCTGACATTAAGTTGCCGAAGGTAAGAAATGAACGCGTGCGCTATTTATCTGAAAATGAACTCAAGAGTCTTTTTGAGGCTCTCGAGACATCCGAAGACAAGTAGGTTAAACCCTTCGTCACTATTGCAATAGACACAGGATTAAGGCTTTCCAACCTTTGTAATCTGAAATGGCATAAGGTAAATCTATTCAGTCGGATGATTACTATAAACGCAGATGCAATGAAAAACGACGACTACTTGGGTGTGCCGCTTACTGTCCGGGCCCCTCAGATCTTAAAAGAACTGCGTAAGGCTCCATGCCTGTCAGGTTATGTTTTTCACGATAATGGACGGGAACTTTACGACCGAAAAGTCCAAAGGGCTTTCAGAAAAGTATTGGAAAGAGCAAGCATCAACAATTTTCACTTTCATGACCTGAGGCATACCTTTGCGAGTTATTTGAGACAAAATGGTGTCGATCTCCACACAATTTCAAAACTTCTCGGACATAAAGATTTAAGGATGACGACACGCTATGCGCACCTCAATGTGGACTCATTGAGAAGTGCAATTTCAAGCCTCAATTTCACGTTTTCTTCACGTTCAAACGAAAAGAAACAGGCAGAAACTCTGTAAACCCTTGATTTTATTGGCGGTCCCAACGGGATTCGAACCCGTGTCTTAGCCTTGAGAGGGCTACGTCCTAGGCCTCTAGACGATGGGACCATTTCCTCAGTGAAAAGTGAATAGTTAACAGTGAACAGTAGAAAGACATGATAGAAAGACAAATAATAAATTTATTGCTAATAACTGTTCGCTATTCACTAATAACTGCTTTTTGGCTGGGGAGAGAGGATTCGAACCCCTGTAAGCAGATCCAGAGTCTGCCGTCCTGCCACTGGACGACTCCCCAAAAGATTTAAAATTATATCATATCTTTTTTGTTATTACCAAAATAGAGAGAACAAGGTAACACTGATCTATACTATTCAAAGCTCAGGGGAGGATATAGCATTTGAGCGGATTCTTTTGCCGATAGTCAGATAGTATTTTTATGAAAATCAAGAGGCAAAAACCTCGGAGGGCGATTAGCCCGAGAATGAGCGAAAATGCTATATCCTCTTTGTATATATCTGATGAATAAGGTAGGTTAAAGAGATAGGGTTTCCTTGTTTAACCTCTCAAGGTATTCTTCCCATTCAATCGGGAGGAGGTATTTCTTTTTGTTGTTGCATTCCTTGCAAACAGGAACGATATTCCCCTTTGTTGATTTTCCACCCCGTATGATAGGCACTATGTGGTCAATGGTGAGTTCTTTGGGAGCTACTTTCTTTTTACAGTAATAGCAAGGCCCTTCTGCACGCTTCCTCTTCCACCATTGTGACCTTCTCAGTCTTTGTGCCTTTGCCTTTTCCCTCTTTATCTCTTCTTCTGTTACATATGAAATGAAAGAGTCCATACATTATTTTAATATGCCTCTGGCATATTAACCCGAAGCCCTGCCTCGTTTTACCTCTTGTTCCTTGAAAAATTTCTTGTACAGGACCTCCCACTCAGGGCTCCCTTCAGCTATCTTTTTTGAAAACGAAAGGAGTTTTTTCCTGACAACAGCGTCAATATCTTCGCCCACCTTCAGTTCTGATATAATGGTTCTCTTAATTTCTGCCCTTATCTTACCTTCTTCCTCTGCTATTTCAATAAGGTTCTTCTCTATAAGTCCTTTAAGGAGCATATGACTGAGGTGCGAAATCTTATCCTCAGAGAGCATCATAATATCAGGTTTCGTTCCTTCACCAGTTTTTGTTTCGTAAGTTCAAAAAGCTTCCTATAATCAAGGTGGCCCTTTTCTATTTCAGGAGCGTATTTTTTTAAAAGTTCTCTTACCTCTTCGTTTACCTTGTCTTCGACGGTAAGTTCATTGAGGAGAAGCTCTTCTGTCTCTAAAAGGAGTTTTTCTAACTTTACGGTGGGTTTGACAAGTCCCTTTGCTACGATGTTATCTGCGATCTTTTTTGCTAAAAGCAGAACCCAACTTTTTGGAATCCTCATCCTATTTTTCTGAAAAGGTGAGGAGAGCTATATTTCTTGCCCGCTTTATAGACTCGGTGAGCTCTCTCTGGTGCTTTGCACATGTGCCAGTCATCCTCCGCGGAAGGATCTTCCCTCTTTCCGTGAGATAGCTCCTAAGAATTTTGATGTCTTTATAATCTATGAACTCTGTTTTCTCTGAACAGAACCTGCAAAACTTCTTTCTCTGGAATCTCCTCTGTTGCAATGGCATCTCCCTTCTCTAAATATTTCTCAAAATGGTTCTAAATCAGTGGTTTCTTCTGGAGGGACATCCGCCTCAGGCAGACCTTCTGCTGGCATCTCTTCAGTACCTGTCCTTTTTGACAGGAACCTCACTGACTGGGCAATGACTTCGAACTTACTCTTCTGCTGTCCATCGGACTCCCATTTCCTTTCCTGAAGCCTGCCCTCTACCAGTACAGAGCTACCTTTATTGAGATACTTGCTGCATGATTCTGCCTGTCTTCCAAAAACTACATTATCTATGAAGAGCGTTTCCTGTTTCATATTGTCTCCGCCAGAGGCGGATTGTTTGTACCGGTAATTCACCGCAAGTCTAAAGGAGGCTACAGGTGTCCCCTGCGGGGTGTACCTGAGTTCAGGGTCTTTTGTGAGATTGCCTATGAGTATTACCTTGTTATACATCTTGGCCCTCTTTCTTTTTTTCTACCTGTTCTGAGACGGCCTCAGTTTTTTCAAAATGTTCTACCTGTTTTGTACCGAGCTTTATAACAGAATGTTTTATAACAGGTTCAAAGACTTTATAGAAATCCTCCAACTTTTTAATTGTTGAGGGTACTGTTTTATATACCAACAGTACGTACAGTCCCTTTTTCTGTTTTTTAATCTCATAGGCGAGTTTTTTCTTCCCCCAGATGTTTGTCTTAACTATTTGTCCTCCTTGGTTCGCAATAAACTCCTTAATCTTTGTTATGGCTGCTTCAATCTCTTCATCAGCAAGGGCTGCATTAAGGATTATAATATTTTCGTAAACATTCATGAACAGTGCCTCCTCAGGAATTTAACCTTTTTATTATCAGTGTTCTTACATCTCTTAAAAGGCCAGGACCAATAGCTTATTTTTATACCATAGCAGACACGATAAAATCAATACGCCAACCAGCTCCTTATGAAAGCATTAAAACTGATACGCAGCGATTCAATCCTATATCATTTCGTACTGAATATTGCTTCAACTCCCTGTTCCTCTCAGGTTGACAAGATGAAACAGCTTCATGTAAGGTATTTATACTTCCTGTAAGATGTTCTTTGAAAATACGAAAAGTGCGTAGCATACCTTCTAGATTACACATGAGAGTTTGATCCTGGCTCAGAACGAACGCTGGCGGCGTGCCTAACACATGCAAGTCGAACGGGGTTTATGTTGTAGCAATACAGCATTGATTTAGTGGCGGACGGGTGAGTAACA
>JBGQMP010000013.1:0-11973 GCA_041500685.1 Thermodesulfovibrionia bacterium
ACGACTTCCTCAGGTGGTGGTTTATTGTGAGATCAGATGATGAGATAAAAGCAGGATTTGCAGATCTTTTTACACAAAGGATATGCGTTCAGGAAATATACAGGAAGGTAGACAAAGATCCTTTTATTGAGCGTTCCAAGAAGACCATGGTTGTTAAGAATTTTCTGTACTTTGCAAAATATCCATATGCTCAAGTCAGAAGCGACAAGGATAAGACTATAGTCATTTGGCAGGAACTGGCTTATTCCTTTATATCAGGAGAGCATTTTGTTGCAAAAGTAGTATTTGCCAAAGAAGGTAAGGTACTAAACTCATATTTCAAGTTTTAAAGCCTTTCGCTATCTTGAGCCTATGTGAAAATCCAGATTCATCGGGACTTGGATAAAGTAAATACAAAAGTAAATACAACTATTGACTCCTTAACAAGTCCTTCATTAAAATAGCCGCCATAGGTAAGGTCACACAAAAAGACGATGAAGGCAATAACATGACCCTCATAGAGGGCCTTTAAATCTTTAAAAAAGGAGGTTTAGAAAGTCTATGAAGCGTTTTAGAATTCTTGTAGCTTTGTTTGTAATTGTGGTCTTCTCAGGGCTCGTCTTAGCAGTGAGCGAAAAAGGCGAGGAGGCTCTGCAAAAATTGATGGATGGTAACAAAAGGTTCGTATCAGGAACCTTTGCACAGAAAGACCTGAGTGCTAAAAAGAGAGAAGAGTTATCATCTAAAGGGCAGAAGCCCTTTGCTACCGTCCTTACCTGTTCTGACTCGAGGGTTCCACCTGAATTACTTTTTGATCAGGGTCTCGGTGACATCTTTGTCATAAGAGTTGCAGGCAATGTTATTGACCCGATAGCATTGGGGAGCATCGAATATGCAGCAGAACACCTTGGCTCTCCCCTACTATTTATACTTGGACATTCAAAATGTGGTGCTGTTAAAGCCACACTCGAGGGGGGGAAACCCGAAGGTAACATTGTCGCGATAGTCAAAAAGATCATGCCTGCTGCTGATGCTGCAAAGAAAAAGGGCGGAACCCAGGATGAGATCCTTGAAACAGCTATTAAGGAGAACGTAAAGAATGTATATAGCGATGTTATGAAAAAGAGTAAGATTATCCCCCATCTTGTAGAACAAGGTAAGTTAACGATTTTTGCTGGTGAGTACGACATTACAACAGGTAAGATCGAGAGGATAGAGCTGCCAAAATTAGCCCGGGCTAAGAGCGGGCATTAATTGGTACTCCTTTTGTAAAAAATAATCAGAAGGGGCACATCACCTATTTCATAAAACATGCATCAGGAAAATATGGTATGTGCCCTTCGTTTTCTTTGAACGTAACCGCTACCTCTCCTTCCAAACAACCTATCTGGCACGGTGTAAGCTCCAAACCCGGATACGAAATGTATGACCGTATTGTTCAGGACACAGGTGGTATAATAAAAATGAATGAATTGAGGGCACTTTCAAGTGAAAGTCTGTGAGATATTTACGAGCATACAGGGAGAGTCAAGTTACGCAGGTATGCCGTGTACATTCATAAGGCTGACTGGCTGCAATCTCAGGTGTTCTTACTGCGATACGACATATGCGTACTATGAGGGGAGAGACCTCTCAGAAGATGAGATTGTAAACGAAGTACGGCGCTCTGTAATAAACCTTGTTGAGATTACGGGCGGAGAACCTCTTCTTCAAAAAAAGGTCTACCATCTCATCAAAAGACTGCTTGATGAAGGATATACGGTGTTAGTGGAAACAAATGGGTCGCAGAGCATAAAAGAGATTGACAAAAGGGCAGTCGTGATTCTCGATATAAAGGTGCCCGGCAGCGGTATGAGTAAAGAGATGGATTTTTCAAATCTTGATAGTATTAAAAGTAACGATGAGATAAAATTTGTAATCACAAACAGGATGGATTATAAATGGTCAAAGGAGATTATCGATAGGTATCGGTTAATTGATAAGTGTCACCTCCTCTTATCTCCTGCATTTGGTATCCTTCCGCCTGCAGATCTTGCAAGGTGGCTTCTTGAGGACAGACTAACAGTGAGGTTGAACCTTCAGCTTCACAAGTACATTTTCAGTCCTGATCGGAAGGGCGTATAGTCTTTCTCAGTCTTTTTTACCCTTTCCTTTTCCATTTCCTTTATATTTTTCCTTTCCGTTTTCTCCCTTTTCTTTTATCTTTTCTTTTCCGCCTTTCTTCTCTTTTGCAACCTCCTCGTTTATTACAATAAAGTTTTTGCTTCCTTCTCTCATTTTGATCACTTTCTCAGGTTCATAACTGTAGTGATTTGATATAAATCTAAGATTAACGAGGTTGATAACATCATCGTCATCGAGGACTATTCTTCTCCACTCTTTCCTCGGTTTCTTTTTATAATATCCATATGCCTTTCCATATGGAGGGCCTGTTACAACAGCCTTCCTAACAGGTACATAGAATATCTCGGGGCTCAGGCCAAAATGCAATGTAATATCCATCCAGGTCTTTCCTCTTAATCTGAGGTCTATTATGGTTGCAGGCCTTACATGAGCCCTTTGAGCGATAAAGAAGACAACTGGTATCTCCTCATCAGGTATGTGTCTTCCTTTGACAATTATTACCTCCCTCTCTGCTACTCTGTAATAATCCCCCACAGCAAGATAGAAGCCTCTCAACCCTTCATCTCCAATAGAGATTCCAAGATCCACTGCAGCTTCAGAGCTGTTAAGGGGAAGGAAAAACATTAAAGTCAAAAAGATTAATAAGATAGCCATACCTTCCTTCTTTCTCAATTCATATCAAATTCTAATCTTAAAAGAGTTTTTTGTAAATATTTTTAAAAGTTTACGAATCTCTTTTTCTGTGATAAAGATCACGGTATCAAGGATGATTTTTCTTCAATGTAGAAGTGAATAATATTGACAGACAAGGCTTTTAATGGTATGATGTTTTTAATGAAAAATATCCTTATTGTATGCGGGCTTATCTTATTTCTTTTTTCTCTTTCTTATGCGGATGTCTATCAATACGTATCTGACAATGGCGTGGTCTGTTATACAGACATGCCGTTTGGTAAGAAGGCTAACCTTGTCATTAAAGAAAAGGCAGAGACAACTTCATCCCGGCAACCATCCGACAGTACAGATTATAAAGATACTACTTACTATCATAGCATTGTCCATGAAAAGGCAACAAAATATAATGTAGACCCCTTACTTGTTAAAGCTGTCATTAAGACAGAGTCAAATTGGAACGAGAGGGCTGTCTCAAGGAAAGGCGCAATGGGTCTCATGCAACTCATGCCTTCCACAGCAAACGATATGAATGTTCGCAACCCCTTTAACCCTGAAGAGAATATCGAGGGTGGTGTAAAATACTTGAGATATCTCCTTGGACGATTCAATGGTGACCTGACCCTTGCACTTGCTGCATACAATGCAGGACCCAAGTGGGTTGAGAAATTTGGAGTTATTCCTCCTATTACGGAGACAAAGCAGTATGTGAATAAGGTCCTTTCCCTTTATAACGGCAAGTCTCCTTATTCTCAGACAGCGACTGGTACGGGAAAAGAAAAAAGGTCCGAACCGATTTATAAAGTCAACTTGAACGACGGTACCGTTCTCTTTACAAATTCTCCGTTCTTGCTCAAAGACGCCGTCAGGTTTTAAATGTCTTCTCATGATAAGACCTTCCTTCAAGAAGAGATTCTCAAACTAAAAGGACAGAGACGGGCGATCATACTTTCCCACAACTATCAGAGGGATGAGGTCCAAGAGATTGCTGACTTTGTGGGCGATTCCCTCGAGCTATCAAGGACAGCAGCTACTATTGACTGTGATGTTATTGTGTTTGCAGGCGTTACCTTTATGGCAGAGAGCGCATCAATCCTCTCACCCGGTAAGATGGTCCTTACGACTGAGATTGATGCACTCTGTCCTATGGCAGATATGATCAGGCTAGATTCACCAAGACCTGCGAGAAAAGACTTTCCTGGTTTTGATAATCCACCTTCTTTTGTCTTCCCCCGAGATTTTACTTTGAGAGATATCAAAAAGAAGTATCCAGGGGTACCTGTTGTTGCATATGTAAATACAACGGCTGATGTAAAGGCAGAAAGCGACATCTGCTGCACTTCAGCGAATGTTGTTAAGGTCGTCGATTCGCTTCCGGATGAAAGGGTAATTTGCATACCAGACAAGAACCTGTCACTCTGGGCAGCAAGGAATACAAAAAAAGATGTTATTGCGTGGGATGGCTTCTGCCATGTTCATGAAAGGGTGAGACCGGAAGATGTAATAAAGGCAAGGGCAGAATATCCGAAGGCCCTCCTTATGGCCCATCCAGAATGCAGGCTTGAAGTACTTGAGATGGCTGATCATGTAACAAGCACCTCTGGGATGTTGAGGTTTGCAAAAGCCTCCCCCGAGAAAGAGTTTATTGTAGGCACTGAGATTGGATTGATGTACCGATTGAAAAAAGAAAATCCTGATAAGGTCTTTTATCCCTTGAGGGAAGACATGGTATGCCCTGAGATGAAAAAAACTACACTGGAAAGTCTGCTTAGGGCTTTGAAAGAAGATACTTATCTTATAAAGTTACCTGAAAAAATAAGGGTGCCAGCAAAAAGGGCTCTTGCCAGAATGCTCGAGATAAGATAAGAAATATTATGGAAATATTTGCAAGAATTGCTGAAAGGCGCATTATAGAGGCTATGGAAAATGGCGAGTTTGAAAACCTCGAAGGAATGGGGAAACCCCTCAATTTTGAGAATGAGACATGGATTCCTGAGGACATCAGAATGGCCTACAGGATTTTGAAAAATGCAGGCTGCATCCCGCCCGAGCTTGAGTTAAGAAATGAGGTAATAAATCTCTCTGCATTAATAAATACCATAGATGACGACAAGGAGAGACTGAAGAAAATCAGAGAGCTCAATTTCAAAATTCTTAGACTCAATATCATAAGAAAGAGACCATTTAACCTTGATGATTTTCCAGAATACGAATTAAAGGTAATAGATAAATATATAGGGAATCCTCAACGAACTAAAAAATAGCTCCAGCTTAATACTTAGCTTATTTATTATAAAAAAATGTAGTGGCGGGGTAGACAGGACTTGAACCAGCGACCTCTGGCTTGACAGCCGAAAATCTCAATCCTCATAAATCTATATCAAGTAATATCAATGACTTAGAAGAATCAAAATCAAGTGATAAATAGCTATAAGGTGATGCTTGATAAAGACCTTGCTCAGTTATATGGGGTGGAGACAAAGGCACTTAAAAGGGCCGTGAAGCGGAATGTTGATCGCTTTCCTGATGACTTCATGTTTCAACTCAGTACAGAAGAATATAACAAGCTTTTAAGGTACCAATTTGGCACCTTAAAGAAAGGGCAACATTACAAGTATTTACCCTATGCCTTCACAGAAAACGGTGTGGCCATGCTCTCAAGTGTTTTAAACAGCCGAAGAGCTGTACAGGTCAATATCCAGATCATGAGGACATTCACAAGGCTCCGGGAAATACTCATGACACATAAAGACCTGAAAGAGAAGATTGAAGCAATGGAAAAGAAATACGATTACCAGTTTAAAATCGTCTTCGATGCAATAAAAGAACTGTTAGAACCACCAAAGAAGACTAAAAAGAAGATAGGGTTTCTCAGGGATAAGAATAGTACCTCATAAGATTGAGGTTTGATACTCTGTGAAATAAAAGCTCCAGGGGTAACCTGGGGCTTTTTTGTTGTTGACAACAATGATAATATAATTTATCATAAACATAGTCATGAATGTTTTATATAAATCTGCATTCAGGAAGTTTGTAAAGAAGCATTCAAGACCCTTTCAACTTGTAATCGAAGATGAGGCAGAAAGAATATTAAAAGACCCCGAAATGGGAGAAGCAAAGAAAGGAGACCTGGCTGGATTCAGAGTTCATAAGTTCTCGTTCCATAAACAGAAATATTTGATTGCCTATAAGGTGCTAAAGAGTGACTTAATTTTTTACATGATAGATACTCACGAGAATTTTTATCGTGAGCTAAAACACTACATAAGGGAGGTAGAATAACCATGATTACCGCAGAAAAGGTTTATAAAGAGATATTAGAGATGCCAGTTAAAGAGAGGGAAAAACTGTTTGTTGTCATAGCAAAACGGGGATTTGAGAAAGACCTCTACACCCATGAAGAGGTATTCGAGGACATAAGGCAGGCACCTTTCACCATTAAAGAGGCGTCAGAGTATCTTGAGGTAGCAGAGATAACTGTGAGAAGATGGGTAAGAGACGGTATCCTGAAGTTTAAGAGGATTGGTAGAAACATTGTGTTTGATGCTGATGTCCTGAAAGAGTTTAAGAGAAAAAGACAGGGAAAAATGAATTAGAGTTAATCAGGGGATAGGGTAGCTCCCGAAAAGCTCACTCCTGACCATCTTTCCATAAAAAGGAGCAGTTTAAACTGGTTGAGGTTGTTCCTGATGCGGTAGAGAATGTGAAGAAACTTGTTAAAGAGATGAAGAAGATGCCCAAAAAGGAACAAAAAGGCGTGAGCTTTCCTATAAGGCAAGTACCGATGTCCTCAAGAGTGTTTGGCCATTCCACGAGTACTGAAAACATAACGCTTTTAAGATTCAACATATCACTATTAGCTGAGGTGTTTATTGACTAATTTGGTCATCTCGAACATCGAGACTTGCTTCTTCCCGTCGAATACCGCCAAGAGGTTCTCATCGGCATTGATATTTCTCTTATTCTCTGCATCTTGGAGATTATTTTTCTTTATATATTCCCATAGCTTCTTGGTTATCTCTGTCCTTGGAAGAGGTTCGTTACCCACTATCTTAGCCAGCGCCTCGCTGGGTTTCATAGCCTTCATAAATGCCGGGTTAGGGGTTCTTTCCTTTGTGACTTTTTTCTTCTTTTCTGCCATCATTCTCCTCCTTATATTTACGGCTTTAGAGTCTTAATTCCTTTGTCTCAGGATGGTCGTTTCTAAAGTATACACTAATTCGGCTCCAAATCCAGACATTCTTACATTAAGCGGGGGGGATCCATTCGATCCAATAAAAAACTTCAAATGAACCTGTCACTGGGAATACGGCGTACCAATTCAAGTTATGCAAATTTACGGTAAGGCGCAAAAGGCTATTGGCGGAGTGTGCGGAGTTTTTTTAGAAATCAACTGTGTCGATATCTTCCTGAACTTCACGCTTCACAAAAAAGTAAAAATGGTGTAGATTAGAAACGCAAATCTATAGTGGGGATATACGAAACAGGTTCGTCTATAACCCCAAAATTAGGGGTATATACGAAATAAAACGTTTCGGATACACCGAAGTTAAATGAAATTTCGGACGTGAAGAGAGTGAAAGACTATGCAGATGGAACGTTGTTCCTATTAAGACTTCAGAAGTGCGAAGGGAGGGGGACGCATAAAACCGAACAAGGCATCTGTTCGATATGACTTCACACATATTCACCAAAACTTTCATTAGGAGGACGCTATGACCGGACTACGTTTTGCAACAATGTTTTTTGTCTTTCTTATCGCGGTTACCTGTGCTCAGGCCCAGGGCGAAAAGGATGTTGAGGGGGGCCGGGACCATCCGTTACTCTCACGGATGCCCGGTTACTATCTTGACAGCTACGATGTCAAAGACTTCGATAGTTACACATCGGCGTATCTCTCGGGTAGGGACGCCCTCTGGGAGGGGAAGCTCACAAAGCTAAGCTACACCAAGAAGGAAGGTTCAAAGCCGATAAGCATGGCACAGATTGCGCGCAATTACGAAAACGCCATCCAGAAAGTCGGCGGAAAGATATTATTCAGAGATGGTCGGGTAATCAATGCCAAGATCGAGAAGGGAGGCGCAGTGACGTATATTGAGGTTGCTGCCTTCAACGATGGCAGGAATTATGAACTCGTCATCGTAGAAACGAAACCGATGGAGCAGGAAGTGACGGCCGACGCCTCAGCACTAAGCCGGAGTATCGCTGACACCGGAAAGGTTGCAGTTTACGGGATATACTTCGACAGCGGCAAATCGGAGATCAAGCCTAAATCCAGCCCAACATTGGACGAAATTACGAAGCTCCTCAAACAGAATCCGCGTCTCAAACTTTATGTAGTAGGGCACACGGACGACGCCGGCACACTTGAATTCAATCTAAAGCTGTCAGCAGACCGCGCCGACGCGGTGGTAAAAGCGCTGACTGGGCGGGGCATCGATTCGACCCGCTTAAAGCCTGCAGGCGTAGGTCCATACTGCCCGGTGCAGTCAAACAAGACCGAGGAGGGCAAAGCGAAGAACAGGAGAGTGGAGCTGGTCGAAAAGAGCTAAGAAATGCAAAAATAAATGGGACAATTCTATTTGTAGAGTGCATGAAACTTCATTTAACAACAGGCTTGCGCAAAGGCCAAAAGGCAAACAAAAACGCTTTATTATTGAATACCTCGACTTTGGCGTTTTTGTTTCGCAAGCCCACAACTTATCTGTTCATTTGTACTGGGAATATTTAGCTTTCATCACCTCTTGTTTGTGCGTAATTGTAGGTGTAGTCCTCAACCAAGGCCCTGGGGTTATCCTGGGGCCTTTTCTATCTTATGAGTTATAATATTCCAGGGAGGGGGAGAAACATTGAGGGTAACACTACCTAATATAAAAAGTACCGGCCGAGGGACGTTAGTTCTAAACAATCCGTAAAGGGGGAAACCATGAGGGCAAGTTCCATATTAATTTATCTTCTCACCGCTATATTCCTCTTTTTCTCAAGCATAGCAGAAGGTGCAAACTGGGAACCCATTTCAAAATCTATAAATGAAGATCAATTTATCTTTATAGATACCGAGAGCATAAAGCATGTCTCTAAAAATATCGTTCGAGTATGGGTTAAGTTATTATTTGAAAACCCCATGCCTGTTTATTCCAGACAAGAAAAAAAATTTCTTACTTACGCATTAGACTATGAGGAACATGATTGCTCTGAGGAAAAAAGTCGATCGCTTCAAAATGTTGGCTATTGCACCGATGGAACAAATGAATCCATCAGTGGATCTGCTGAGTGGCAGTATATTATTCCAGGTTCAAATACATCTTTCGTACATAATTATCTTTGCAACAAGGAAAAACCACCACCACCTTTACCTAAAGCCTCAATTCCTGAATCTGCTTCTACTCTTGAAGATAAAACAAAAAGCTCTGAAGTCAGACTACAGGAAAATGGATGGATAAAAATCGTAGACCAGTCTGTTGAAAAACTGACCGCTGAGGAATTTTATAAGGAGAATATCAGTGAATCTGAAAAAGGAAAAATAATAAGAAAATTGCATGTCAAAATACAGTTTTTAAGACCTTGTAAGACAACCTCAAAAATTGATGAATGGTTAAATAAACAAGGCGAAAAAATATATATTGATTCTTTAGATGAAGAAGGGGGATTTATTACGTCAATCGTATACGGATATTTTAAGGCTTTACAAGCAGGCGACAAACAGAAAGCAACTGAAATATATCAGTCTATAGAAAAACAGTATCCCACAAAAGATATGTATGAATATGTACGACAAGAATTTCGTTGCGATTATAGGTGTAAAATATTTGCTATCCTCTTTTCATCGAAAGGCGAGGAGCTTTCTACCATGAGTAATTTCATAAGTTCATATCGTTCCCTTGAAAAAACCACAGTACAAACGGGTGAAACAAGGTCAATAACTTTTTTTATTCCAGAGACTGCTACCTCTTGGCATGTATGGGTTCCTAAATAAATTAAAGCAAAAAACATTTCGCCTTCATACTTAGCCTGTAATCCAAATTTTTATTGCGTTAAATACATAACATTTATGTTATAATAACTCTGTGGACTGGATTGTTGGATACTACAGAGACAGCAAGGTAAGGAACCTGTAGCAGAGTTTATTGATGCACTTTCAAATGAAGCACGGGCTAAGGTATTGAATAGACAAAGGGGGCAAATATGAGAAAGACAACAAAAGGATACACCAGAGGCAGAACATTAGAAGAACATATAGCAGAGCACATGAAAGACTCTGAATTTAAGAAGGCATGGCATGAGCTAGATCCTGAATTTGAGCTTATCGAGAGCATGATTAAGGCAAGGGAAAAACAAGGACTCACTCAGGCTGAGCTTGCCAAGAGAATAGGCACAAAACAGCCTGCTCTTTCCAGACTGGAACGAGGAGGTTTCGGGAAGGCAACGGTGGAGACACTAAAGAAGATTGCAAAAGCGTTAGATGCCAGATTGGTTATAAAGCTACAGACTAAATAAAATCTTCAGGGGATAGGGTAGCTCCCGAAAAGGCTAACTCCTAAGCCCCGCCCCTGCTCCAGATATTTTAGGAGAGGCCATTAAGAGGGGGGTAAGTGAAAGAGAAAAGGAAACTATCAGTAATGAAGAAGTTATGGCGGGGTGGACGGGACTTGAACCCGCGACCTCTGGCTTGACAGGCCAGCGTTCTAACCAAACTGAACTACCACCCCAGCAAAATTTTGCAGGGCAAACTTTTGAGTCCAAAGTTCAAAGTAAAGAGTTAAAAGTTAAAGGAGTTAGCGACTATTTAAATTTTTAACTCTGAACTCATAACTTAAAACTCTGATTTTGCCTCAGGCATAATCAGTGGTAGGCGGAACAGGGATTGAACCTGTGACCTCAGCCTTGTAAGGGCTGCGCTCTCCCAGCTGAGCTATCCGCCCAAAACAGCTAAAAAATCAGATTTATTATCCAGTTTCTGATAAAAAAAATCAATAAGTCAAACTCTATGGTAAGTAGCAAGATGTTTGTGGGGTCAAACCATAATAAGTTTTATTTGATGATCACAAGCTCTATTTCCAATCCTATTATTTTGTGCTATTATTTCCTGGACAATTCAGATAATTTTTAGATTTACAAAGGAGGTTTTATGATTTCAAAGATTCTTATGGCGACAGATGGCTCAGAGACGGCACGAAAATCTATCAGATATGCAGTCGATCTTGCAAAGCAAACAGGTGCTACTATAACATTTCTTAGTGTAATCGATAAAAGCTTCTTTGTATCAAAATCTATTCCTGCTGCTGCTACCCATATCCATCTCATAGAACCTATTGAAGATTATCTTCGACAGGCTGCTGAAGCTCATCTTGAAGAAGCTCAGAAAATATGTAAAAAGAAAGGCGTCCAATCAAGTATGGTTATCAGGACAGGCCATCCAGTAGAGGAAATTATCAAAGAAGCAGAAAAATCAAAAGTTGACCTCATTGTCATAGGATCCCATGGCAGAAGTGCTTTAAAGGCTGCTATACTTGGCAGTGTCACCTTTGGGGTTATCAATAAAGACACAAAGTTCCCTGTCCTCGTGGTACGAAAGTGAAAGGACATTTTCCAGCCTGAAAGATTGAGGAGAGAATCTGAAGTGATCATCTTTGAAAAGTAAAAAATCATAATATGACAAGGGAAGTGCTAACTTGTGGAGGTTTACCCCGTAGGAATGCTCTATGGCTTACCATGTGGATGATAAATCAAGAAATCTTCTGCTTTTGTGCACGGGGTTCAATGCCCCGTGTACAATTCCAACGGGGTTTACTGAGAAGAATAAAAAATCCGGCGGCGTCCTACTTTCCCATGACCTCGCGGCCATAGTATCATCGGCCCTGAAGGACTTAACTTCCGTGTTCGAGATGGGAACGGGTATTGCCCCTTCGGCATCGCCACCGGAAACTGATTTCTTGATAAGTTTACCATAAATAACTGTGGATGATCAAGAGGTAAAAAATGGACAGCTGTCCTGTCTGTAAACAACCCTTAGACCAACGTATCTGTTGCCCTGAATGAGGGCATGTATGCCTCCTGGATCAGGGGGAACTTTACTGTCCCGTATGTAAACCCAAACGTTGCATTAACAAGGAGGCAGAAATGCTGAAAAACCCCTGCAAATCGACAAGATTTTATTCTGATACACGTGACCGTAGATTCCACCTTTTGTGTATTCCT
>JBGQMP010000014.1:0-11911 GCA_041500685.1 Thermodesulfovibrionia bacterium
ATTACATGACCCATGCAATTTTAACAATAAAATATTATCTTTCTCTCTATTTTCATCATCATAACAGGAAGATTTTGAAATATCACCATATCCCTTGCAGGGATGCCATCTTTTGCTGAACCAAAGACCCTGATCCAGTATGCAGTCATAATTGAGAGTCAGAATTGTTGATTGTGCAGGAACAAGCTCGACAAATTGTTCTAAAAAGTTGTCCAGCCTGGCAACGGCTAAAGCATTAACGTCAAATATATTGACAATCTGCCGGACAATGGCACCTCTAATTTCATTTAGTCGCTGTGAATACGACGCATTTCTTTTTTTAAATCGCAAGCATCTCAGATCAATCTGTGTTATAAACTGCTCAATATCGGGAAAAGTCTTATCGTAATCTTCGATTATTTCCGGGAATTCTGAAAGATCAAGCTTAGGCATTATTTCGTCAGTTAAAGGAGCATTATCACCCATAACTGCCCTTGTAAATCCTGCACCAAGGAGGAACACTTGATTCATCGCATAAAAAGTCATAACTTTTAGATATTTTAACCGGAAGTCCGGCTATTACTTCTGAATACCATATCTTTAAAACGATTTAATTTTGGTTTGTTTGGAGCAGTTAACCAATTGTAACCATTGAAATTTAAAAGCTTTTTGCATTCATAATCGTTTAATAATCGTTTAAAGTCGTTTAAATTCATCGCGCACTTTCCATGATTTATATTATCTTCCATTGTGACTTAGGCCCTTTGCCAATACTTTGGATCGAGCCATCTTTCGCCCGCATTTCAGTAAGCAAGTTTTTAATTTTATGTGTTTTTTGTTCAGGCTTTAGGATGTCAGGCAACTTCGGGAGTAAGAATTCTTCAATCTGATGCCGGGGAGTAGGGCCGAACTTGCTCAGATGCTGTATTACCAATTCCTTATAAAACGATTTGTCCAACTCACGATTCCTCGTATATGCAGCTTTCGCCTCTGTTGCAGCAGCGATCTTGGCTGAAACAAAAAAATGCGGTTTTCTACCTTCTATAAAACCAGTTTTTTTAAGTTTAATGGCGGCGTCATCAGGTATAGGCTGTTTTTTCTGGACTCGATCAAGCAATATCACAGTGTCAAGCGGCAAGTATTCTTTCTTCTCAATAAGGAGCTTGGTATAGTTTTCATCAATTGTATGGCCGAATATCTCAAGAACAACTTTGCGGGGTTCTGACCTGCTGTAATCAGGAAGTGGGAAATACCGGTTTCGCTGTGCCAAGATCATGGAATATATACCGTAACCTACCGTATCAATCATACCAAGATTTACCATTGCTTTAGTAAGCCAAGGATTACGGTATCTCTGGGGGGTCTTCTTACCGAAATAATAATCCTCTGCTTTTCCTTCATAAAAATTACCAGCGCTTTCGAATATCAACCTGTCGCGTTTTTCCGTTACAACGATTCGGGATCTTAGGGTATAGTCCTGGTGAGCTATGCAATTATGGAGCGCTTCTAAAATCACCCGGGGTTCATATTTATCAACTTCAATTGCAAGAAGCTGATTGTCAGGAAATATTTTGAAGCGAATGTTACGTATATGGCGCAATAACATAGTTGTGTTGAGAAGAAACGGCGGCCCGAAATGTTTGTATGCCTGTTCCTCTGCATCGAGCTTCCATGTAATCTCAGCAATAGAAGGAAGTAGAAAATGGCTTGACTCAGGCTTACCCAAAAGTACAATGGCTGCGTTTGTTATTCTGCCCTGAATCGTAATCTTCGCCTTATCAAGGAATGTCTCATCCGACCATTGATCGACATCGTCAGCAAAGGATTCTCTCATATGGGCTTCTTTAAACTTTTTCCGTGCAAGATTAACCGCTTCCCGGTCAAGATCGGAAAGTGTAGCGTTCTTGATTATCTGCGCTGACCAGTCAGCTTCAATAATTGGTTCATTAAGGATAGCATCTCTTCGTTCCGGGGTCAGTTCCTTGAGGCTATCGCCCATCCGCTGCCAAGCCTTCTCGTGAGCATAGACTGGAAGTCTTGGTTTGTGCTTTGGGATATGGAATACCCAGATTGTCTTATAGGTGTCAGAAGTTACAAATTCATCAAGGCGGAAGCCCTCTGAATCGAGGTTTGTGCATTTACCGAATATGCGTGGTTTAATGTTTTCGATGGTGTAGTCATGAAAATCCTGAATGCCTATTATTTCTAAGGTCTTGTCCTGCACACCGATTATCAGGCGTCCGCCTTCCATATTCACAATAGCAGAAACATACGAAATAATGTCGTCTCCCTTGCTCCCCGAGACTGAGTGTGTCAGATTCTTAAACTCCTTCCACTCACATGCCTCGTTCTCGAAGGGATAATGCTGCCGCAAGAAATCTCTAAGTTCGTTTTCTGTCATGCTTCTCCTCTCACGCCTATCTGCCCTTGAAGTATTTGATCAGGCTTGCCATGACAAGCTTGTTGTCGCCCCAGATGAGCATGTTCCTGAAGTCGTCTTTGTGGGCTTTTTCTGAGTCGAAGAGGCAAAGTGGTCTTAAGCGGCTGGCGGGTTCGTCAATCGTCTCAATCTTCTGCATTGGCATGGCGCATCCGGCAATGTCAACCTCCCGCCTATTGCCATACTCATCATATTTGCCTTCCCAGATTAGCTCAGTTTTCCGTGTGCTTAAAGGATGAGGATTATCAGGGCCAAACTTGAAGTTATTTTTTACCATTCTTCATGCCCTACGTTTTTACTTAAGTCTTTAAATTTAATGAATTATACCAAAGAACAGTGTTTTCCCGAAGCTTTCGGGAGCTATCTTTTATTTTATGCAATGTTTGATTAAAGTCTAACAGGAATTCCTTTTGCCCTCAGATATTCCTTTGCTTCCTTAATTGAGTATTCCCTGTAATGAAATATGGAAGCAGCAAGGACCGCATCTGCCTTTCCATATTCGAGGGCTTCGTATAAGTGCTCGAGGTTCCCTGCTCCACCTGAGGCAATTACAGGGATGGAGACAGATTCTGATATGTCACGAGTTAATTCAATATCATATCCGTCTTTAGTCCCGTCTTTATCCATACTGGTAAGCATGATCTCACCTGCTCCAAGCTCTTCCATTTTTATGGCCCATTTAACGGCATCTATAAGTTTCATCTTTCTCCCGCCATGAGTTGAGATTGCCCATAATCCCTCCTCGCCCTTCTTTGACCCCTCTGTATCCCTGCCCGACGGACGGCAGGCGGGCCCCCTTTCTAAGGGGGAAATTGAAGGGGGGTGATGAGGCATTTTCCCGGGAAGTTTCAGACGCACATTATTGAGGGTTTTGTCATCAAACCACTTTTCACCAGTAGTATCGGGTAAAGTACCATATACTCTCTTTGCATCAATTGCGACTACTATACACTGAGTTCCAAACTTCTCAGCAGCCCTGCTTATAAAATAAGGGTCTTTCACAGCAGCAGTGTTAACTGATACTTTGTCGCATCCTGCTTTAAGAAGATCTCGAATATCATCGAGGGTTCTAATACCTCCTCCGACCGTTAGGGGCATAAATACGTCTGCTGCAGTTTCCATGACGACATCTAAGATTATCTTTCTCTTTTCATGAGAAGCGGTTATATCAAGAAATATAAGCTCATCGGCTCCCTGCTCGTCATAGAATTTTGCATTCTCAACTGGGTCGCCCGCATCCCTCAAATTCACGAAACTGACACCTTTAACCACACGCCCATCTTTTACATCAAGACAGGGTATTATTCGTTTAGCAAGCATTTATCCTCCAAAAATAGAGATAGAACCAAAATGTTGTAGAACAAACGGATTGGACAGGAAAGGCTTGTGAGGAATTTTTATACGACACCTTAAAGTAAAACCTTTTTAGGCGTAACCGAAATAACTTTTATTTGTAAGGTAGATACGATTGCCATACAAATAATTTGTCGATTATAAAAATTCTGAGAGAGCCTTTCCTGTCTCTCTTTTTGCTCTTCAAACTCTTATTTTTTCCCATGAACAATCTGAATTGCTTCTTTAAGGTCAAGGCTCCCTGAATAAATTGCCTTCCCTGTTATCACTCCCCAAAGGTTTTTTATCCTCATCAGGTTTCTTATGTCCTCAATACTCGAAACCCCGCCTGAAGCAATGATTGGGATATTCACCGAGTCAACTATTTTTTTAATTGCCTCTAAATTTGGTCCCCAAAGCGTACCATCCCTTGATATATCTGTATAAATAATCCCCCCGATGCCGATGAGCTCTAATCTGCGCGCCAATTCTCTTGCAGCGATTGATGTAACCTCCTGCCATCCTTTTATTGCGACCATTCCATCTTTTGCATCAATCCCTACTAAAACTCTACCAGGATACTCATTACAAGCCTCTGTTACAAATTCAGGATCATCTATCGCTGCAGTTCCAATAATAACCCTGTCAATACCAGATGAGATGAGCTTTACAACATTCCCTATTTTCCTGATGCCACCACCCACTTGCAAAGGGATTTTAACAAGTCTTCTTATTTTGAGGATTGCATCTAGATTTTTCTGACTGCCCGTAAAAGCGCCATCGAGATCAACAATATGGAGCAGTTTCGCTCCATAGGATTCCCATTTTTTGGCAGTAGCAACAGGATCACTCGAATAGGTTGTTACCTCATCCTTTCTGCCCTGGAAAAGCCTGACGCACTGCCCATCTTTCAAGTCTATTGCAGGAATAACAATCATACATTAATATAACATACGAAAAGAGCTATTCTTTTGGAGGGACTCATTGATACCCGTGTCGGCAGTGATCGTAACAAAGGATGAAGAGGAAAATATTCAAGATGCCATCGGGAGCGTTAAGGATTTTTCTGAAATAATAGTAATTGATTCCTATAGTTCTGACCGAACCGTTGAAATCTGTAAAAAATACACAGAAAAAGTTTTTCAGGAAGAATGGCAGGGATACGCGAAGCAGAAACAGAAAGGCATCGAGAGGGCAACCATGCCCTGGGTCCTGATACTGGATGCCGATGAAAGGATAACGCCAGAACTGAAATCAGAGATTGCTAAGGTTCTGGATGATAAAAGCCACAACGGTTTCTATATACCGAGAAAGAATTTTTTTCTTGGCAGGTGGATAAGACACGGTGGATGGTGGCCAGATTATACCCTCAGGCTTTTCAGAAAAGACATGGCATTCATTGAAGAACGCGAGGTCCATGAAAAGGTAGTAGTGAATGGCAATACAAAGTACCTCAAAAATCCTATGGAGCATCATACATCGAGAACCCTCTCTGATTTTTTAAAAAAGTTGGAAGACTATTCAACCCTGTCGGCAAAAGAGATGGGCAGAAAGGGTCGAAGGCCTGGCATACTTACCATTACATTCCGCCCCTTCCTCACATTCTCAAAAATGTTTTTCCTCAGGTTGGCTTTCCTCGACGGGAGATACGGATTGATACTGTCACTTCTTTACAGTTATTATACTTTCTTGAAATATGTGAAGGCATGGGAAAAGGAGAGAAAATAATATGAAAAAGAGATCGGCATGCATATAGGGGTAATTGGAACGGGATATGTGGGTCTTGTAACAGGGGCCTGTTTTGCGGAATTCGGGGTTTTCGTCACCTGCGTTGACAAAGATAAGAAGAAGATAAAATCCTTAAAAGAAGGACTCGTCCCTTTCTATGAGCCTGGGCTTGAAGAACTTGTGCAAAGAAACCTAAAAGAAGGAAGGCTCACATTCAGCACAGATATCGCAGATGCAGTCAGATCTTCTTTAGTGATATTCATAGCCGTTGGCACCCCTCCGAGGGGGGACGGCTCAGCAGACTTGAAGTATGTCGAAGATGTAGCCAAGGAAATAGCTTCAAATCTGGATGCATATAAGGTTATTGTCACGAAAAGTACCGTTCCCGTAGGAACAGGAGATAGGATAAGGAGGATAATCTCGAAGAATCTTAGAGAGCAGGTTGATTTTGATATTGTATCAAACCCTGAATTCCTCAGGGAGGGCTCGGCAATAGAGGATTTTATGAGACCGAACCGGGTTGTGATTGGTACAAACAGTCAACAGGCTATCGCTATAATGAGGGACATCTATAAGCCACTCTACCTAATAGAAACCCCCTTTATAATAACGAACATCGAGACTGCTGAACTTATTAAGTATGCCTCTAACTCATTTCTTGCAATAAAGATCTCTTTTATCAATGAGATTGCAAACCTCTGTGAGAAGGTTGGCGCTGATGTCCATATGGTTGCAAAAGGCATGGGTCTTGACCAGAGAATAGGCCCAAAATTTCTTCACCCTGGGCCAGGCTATGGTGGCTCCTGTCTTCCAAAGGATACAGGGGCACTTTTAAAGATCGCTGAGGAATATGGTGTTGATCTCAGCATTGTAAATGCAGCGCTCAGGGCCAATGAAAAACAGGCGGAATTGATGACTAAGAAAATCAGGGATGCGATGGGTACGCTTAAAAACAAGACAATTGCAATACTTGGGCTTTCTTTCAAGCCGAACACAGACGATATCCGGGAAGCTCCATCTCTCAATATCATAAGAAAACTCCTTAAAGAGAATGTGAAGATCAGGGCTTACGATCCAGTTTCAATGAAAGCGGCAAATAGTATTTTACCTGATATAACATACTGCAAAGACCCCTATGAGGCTGTGAAAGGCGCAAATGCACTCGTTATTATGACCGAATGGAATAAGTTCAGAAATCTCGAGCTCGATAAACTGAAGGGGCTCCTTAAAGAACCTTATTTCTTTGATTTCAGAAATATCTATGAACCGCAGAGGCTCAGGGAAAAGGGTTTTCAGTATTTTTCTGTAGGCAGGGTGTAGAAAATGGTAAAATTATGTAGTGAAGATTGTATGCCAGAACAGAAAAGCATACCATGATTATCATATTGAGGAGACCGTAGAGGCAGGCATTGCCTTATTGGGGACAGAGGTGAAGTCCCTGAGAGAGGGCAAGGCTAATTTAAAAGACAGTTACGTTCTTACTAAAGAAGGAGAGGCTTTCCTCCTGAACTGTCATATCAGCCCTTACAGTCACGGAAATATTTTGAACCATAACCCTCTGAGGACGAGAAAACTCCTCATGCACAGGGAAGAGATAGACAAACTGAGTGGTAAAGCCGCTACAAAGGGATATACGCTGATCCCGCTCAAGATTTATTTTAAGGATTCCTTTGCAAAGGTTGAAATCGGAGTTGCGAAGGGTAAAAGGCTCTTTGAAAAAAGAGAAACAATAAAAGAAAGAGAGGCAAAAAGAGAAATAGCAAAAGCCATAAAAAGTCATAATGCGTAAAGCGTTATACGTTATGTGTAAAAGTTTATTACGCATAACTCATCACCCATTACGGTAAGTCGGGGGCGAAAGGGCTCGACGGGGGTTATGAGGCTCGGGTTGCATGTCGTGGTTCCGTCACCACGTAAAAAGGCGGAAACAAACACAAACGCCAATAACGAACTGGCACTTGCTGCTTAATTAAATAAGCAGCACGCTGCCCTGAAATTGTCTGTGTTTCAGGGGACAGCGTCATACAGCAGGCTGGCTCCAGGGACTTTCCCCTGACCCTGGGGTGAGATTAAGGGGGATGGGATTTCAGGACGCCAGCCTTCCGGCAGCCCGGGATCCGAGAATCAATAGGCAGGATAAACATGTAGAAGCCTGAGAGTAGTACTTTCGGACGCGGGTTCAATTCCCGCCGCCTCCACCAAAAATATTATGAGTTCATCTCTAAATTAGTTAATGAATTTGAAAAGATTCAAGTAATCAGGAATTCGGGTGGTCTGCCTGGTGCGGACTTGAACCCTTGAATCCTCGAATCCTTGAACCCCTTTTGTAACTGGAGAAGAACCGTTTTCTATTTTCTATAATGACAGGAGGGCTTATTTCCAAGTGAAAAGAGGGTTTTTTTTATTTTTCGTCTTGCTGGTTACGACAGTCCCCCTGTTTGCCCAGAAAAAGACGGACGTCCTGCTGAAGTCCAGTAAACAGGAAGGGCTGATACGAATTGTGCTTGAGTCCGAAGAGTCCTTTATTACGAAAACAAAAGCCACTACGTCGCCCTCACAAATAATAATAGAATTCCCAGCACCATTCAATTTGTTAGCACAGAAAGACCTTCCCTTCGAGATAGTGCCATCGGATAAATTATTAACAATAAATCTGAAAGAGAAGGGAGAGATAAAACTCCTGAAGCTTTCTTCACCGGCAAGGCTTGTATTCGACATACAGAAAGGTGAGAAGCAAGCCGCACAAATACTTCCTAAAGTCTTTTCCATTGATGCTGGACATGGCGGTTATGATTTTGGTATCACTTCTGGCGATATAAAAGAGAAGGATCTAAGTCTCAGTCTGGCCCAAGATTTAGCTACAATCCTCTCAAAAAAGGGCAAGAAGGTCTTTCTTCCACGCAAGGTAGATCAATATATGTCGCTTATCGAAAGAATAAAGCTTGTTAATCAAAAACCCCCTGATGTTTTTTTAAGCCTCCATTCCTCAATGTCTGAGAATCTTGTTCTCTATGTTGCTAAGTTCAAAGACAAGGGTTCTGATGAGATAGTTGACTTTTATAGTCTCTCATCAAGGCAGAAAAAATATCTCGGGAAAAGCAATGCCCTTGCTGAGAACATCGGAAAGGCACTGAAAGGTGAGTTCAAGAAGAGCGTTATTTACAGGGAAATGTCTCTACCCATTCTGAATTTTACAAGTGCTCCCTCTATTGTCATCGAATACCCTTCACCAAGATCTGTCGTATACGACCAGCCCATGAAGACGAGATTGATAAATTCCATTATAAACGGACTTGCTGCATATGGACAATAACTGTAGCAAAGAGCCAATAGCAAAGGACAAAGAGCTAAGATTAAAAACTCTTTGCGCCATGCTTTAAGCTCTATGCTTATACTGGACGGAGTGTAATACGAATACGAAAAGGCTATCGATCATAATATTACTGGGATTGCTTTTCATAGGCGGTTTGGCAGGAGGGTATCTTTATTTTTCGAAGGTCTCTTCTAAAAAAATGCAAGTCTCAGAAGAGAGAGTTGAACCTTTACCTCAAACAGAGGATCTTTTCACCATGAAGATTTACTATCCTGTAGGTAATCGGCTTCAGATCGAAGAGAGAAGGCTTCACAGGAGGACTACTCAGATAGCAATTGCAGAAGCTATCGTAGAAGAATTCCTTAAAGGGCCTGTGGGTATAAGGGTATCAGATATGCCAAAAGATGCAAGACTCCTCGGTATTTATCGAGATGAAAACAGAATACTCTATATTGATCTATCAGATGAGTTTAGAAGGAATTTCCAAGGCGACGCCCTTACAGAATTTCTCCTTCTTAAAGGTCTATACGAGAGCCTGAGCTCAAATTTAGCTGAAATTGAAGATGTAAAAATTCTCATAGAAGGCAGGGAGATAGAGACACTCGGAGGCCATCTTTCTCTCTCCTTTCCCTTAAAAGACATGGTTTCATATGAAACAAATACATTGCACAGTGACACAAGGAACGATGAAAATGAGTAATCCTCCTCTATACCCTTTAATCTAAGACTTATAGAGGGAAATTATTGCAAAGAAAAAATTCTATTCGTTGAAAGGTTATTTTTGGAGCAATGCGAAACATGAATAAGAAAAACAGGCCGGTTGGTGTCTTTGACTCTGGAATAGGCGGTCTGACTGTTTTAAAGGAAATATTAAAAGAAATACCCGATGAAAGCACTATTTATCTTGGCGATACTGCAAGAGTCCCCTATGGTATAAGGTCGCCTGAAACAGTTATCAGATATTCCTTCGAAAACACCAGGTTCCTGTTTTCAAAGAATATTAAACTCCTCGTAGTAGCCTGCAATACTGCATCTTCTGTGGGTCTCGATAAAATTACAAGCGCTGTACCCATTCCTGTCATTGGAGTTATTGAGCCAGGGGTAAAGGCTGCTGTCAAGGCAACAAGAAATAAAAAAATCGGGATTATAGGTACAGAGGCAACAATAAGGAGCGAGTCTTATACAAGGCTGATTAAAGCCATCGACAGAAATGTAGAGGTATCTGGTCTTCCCTGCCCTTTATTTGTGCCACTTGTTGAGGAAGGATGGATAGAGGGAGATATCGCTCTCATGATTGCCGAAAAATATTTTAAGGAAATAAAGAATAAGGGCATAGATACCCTTGTGCTTGGATGCACTCATTATCCATTACTGAAACAAGTCATATCGAAGGTAATGGGTGGAGATGTTAAACTTATAGACTCAGCAGTTGAGGTAGCAAAGGAAGTAAAGACAATTCTTGAGATTTCTGGTTTAAAGCGAGAGCAGAATGAGAGACCTTTAAGAGAGTTCTATGTTACTGATTCGCCTGATAGGTTCATAAAAGTCGGCGAAAAATTCCTCGAAAACAAGATAGAACATATTGAAAAGATAATAATCAGCTAAGAACTGGAGGATAAATGAGACCCGATGGAAGAAAAAACAATGAGATACGTGGAGTAAAGATTCGTAGAAATTTCATAGGCGCTGCTGAAGGCTCAGTACTAATTGAAATAGGAGATACAAGGGTAATATGTACGGCCACAATCGAGGACAAGGTTCCGCCTTTTATGAAGGACCGGAAAAGAGGATGGATAACAGCCGAGTATTCCATGCTTCCGAGAGCAACCCCAACAAGGATTATAAGGGAATCCAGCGCAGGGAGAATTAGCGGAAGGACTCACGAGATACAGAGGCTTATAGGCAGAGCACTCAGATCTGTTGTTGACCTATCATCACTCGGCGAAAGAACGATATGGATAGATTGTGATGTAATACAGGCAGACGGGGGCACAAGAACAGCAGCAATAACAGGTTCCTTTATATGTCTTTCCGATGCATTGAGATACGCACTGAGAAATGGTCTTATAGAAAAAATTCCGATTAAGGATTATCTTGCTGCTATAAGCGTAGGAATTGTAAATGGAGAGCCCAGACTCGACCTTTGTTATTTAGAGGATTCCACTGCTGATGTAGATATGAATATTGTGATGACAGGAGGCGGCAGATTTGTCGAAATACAGGGGACTGCAGAAGGAATGACCTTTTCAAGAGCCACATTAGACAGTCTGTTAACACTTGCAGAAGAGGGTATAAATAACCTGATAGGGATACAGAAGAAGTTAATGGAGGGTAACGGGAAGCAGTTACCGAAAAGCTACTGATATGTTAAAATAGTTCTTGAGGTAAGAATTGAACATCTATAAAAGTCTATTCGTCTGGCTATTTATCGGGATAGTAATTATACTCCTTTTCAATCTTTTTAGCGCACCTAAAAAGACAGGAGAAGAGCTTATATTTTCTGAGTTTATGACTAAACTCGAGGCAGGTGATGTTGAAGAGGTTGTCATAAAAGATAGCAATATAACGGGTCAACTCAAAGATGGCAAAAGGTTCAAGACCTATGCCCCGGCATACCCCGACCTCGTAAAGGTCTTAAGGTCTCAGAACGTAAAGATTACGGTAAAGCCGACAGAACAGAATCCTTGGTATTGGAACCTCATTTTTTCATGGGGACCCATAATCTTACTTGCTGCCATATGGATATTTTTCATGCGACAGATGCAAACAGGTGGTAATAGGGCCCTTTCCTTCGGTAAGGCAAAGCCAAGGTTAGCTTCTGAAAAGTCAGTAAAGGTAACATTTTCTGACGTCGCAGGAATAGAAGAGGCCAAGGCAGAAGTTCAGGAGATAATAGACTTTCTTAAGGCTCCCCAGAAATTCCAGAAGCTCGGAGGTAAGATTCCAAAGGGTGTACTCTTGGTTGGAGCACCAGGTACAGGTAAAACCCTTCTTGCAAGGGCTATTGCAGGGGAGGCTGGGGTACCCTTCTTCTCTATATCAGGTTCGGACTTTGTGGAGTTGTTTGTAGGAGTTGGTGCATCAAGGGTGAGGGATCTCTTTGAGCAGGCAAAGAAAAG
>JBGQMP010000015.1:0-11845 GCA_041500685.1 Thermodesulfovibrionia bacterium
AGCAGGGCTCATTAATATTCAGATAGGAAAAACTAATGAAGAATTTTTATACGACACCTTAAAGTAAAACCCTTTGAGGCGTAAACGAATAAACCTTTAATTCTTAAAGTATTTACGATTGCCACCTAATTATAATTTGTCGATTATAAAAATTCTGAGACAGCCTTTCCTATCTCCATTTTTCGGAAGATAAATCAACTTTTGTCTAAGGGGATAATAACAAAAAAGGCGGGCAAAAGCCCGCCTTTTATTTGAATCATAATTTTACCGCTTACTGAACTAACGGGTAAACGCTTATCTGTAATCTTGTCCTATCTTTCCTCTCGAAGCTCACGGTCCCGTCAATCTTTGCAAAAAGAGTATCATCTGATCCCTTCCCAACATTCAGACCTGGATGAAATTTTGTCCCTCTCTGCCTTACAAGAATATGTCCAGCGCGGACAACCTGTCCGCCAAACCTTTTGACTCCAAGACGTTTCGCCTCGCTGTCGCGTCCGTTTCGTGAACTTCCTACGCCTTTTTTATGTGCCATTTATCTCATCCTTCCAAAACTATCTCTTTAATCTTCAAAGAAGTATAAGGCTGCCTGTGTCCCCTGAGTTTCCTTGAGGCCTTGCGAGGTCTCATTTTGAACACTAAGACCTTCCGTGCCTTCCCTATACCCTCAACAGTTGCTAAAACCTTAGCCCCCTTGATATAAGGAGATCCATAGATGCTCCTGTCCTCCTGAGAGACCATGAGAACCTTATCGAGAATAACCTCAGAACCTTGCTCCAGAGATAGCTTCGCTACTTTTAGGGTATCATCAGGTAAAACCTTATATTGTTTTCCACCACTTTCAACTATTGCGTACATTTTATAAATTACCATAAGACATAAGAAAAAAACAAGAATTATGATTCATCGAGAGTATCGAGGAAACTCTCTAATACCACCCTATCTTCCTCAGAAATTTCGACAAACTCTACCCCCATGCTATATTTAGTAAAATTCTCCGAGGGACCCTCCACACAATTAATAATCCTGCCTGTAATATTCAACACTTTTTCATTCAGTAAAAGTTCCATATTGTGCATGGAGGCAGGGTCAAAAGGATGTTCTGTTTCAATTTCCATTCCTGAAAGGCTGATCTTCTTCACATCATACCCATAAGGATAACCAACCTTTATGTGTTGAGGGGCTGTAATCTTACACCTCACACCCCCTAATCTTCTTTCAGATGTTTTCATTTTATTCTCTTCAATAAAACTCAGAAGCGTGTTTGCTTTTTTATCCATGATATCAATAAACTTTACCCCGGATCTGTATACAGGAATCAATTCCCCGGATTGTTTCTTCTCTGAATAGATTAACTGAGACCATACCACAAGCCCCTTTACGCATAAGGGAGTACCTTTATAATCAATCTTAAATCTGTATTCTCTGTTTACCTCAAGCCTCTTTGTTGTCTCTATGGCTGCACCATCGACACTGATATTCATGATATTCAGGTCTGAAAGATAATGCACATTCCCACGAACTCCTTCAACATCATATCTCTTATGTTTTCTCCTCTCGCCTAACCCGTCTATCATAATAATATCGATGAATGAAACTACAGTTTTATTCTATCTCAGCACTATGCCAGCATACCCAACAACATGTTCATAATCTCCGCTTACCTCTGCAGATGTAGTATACTTAATGAGTTTTGCTGACTGTGCACCGAGTACCTTTGCCGCAAAAAGCATTGTTGTAACGGGGATATAACCACACATGGATATCCTTTCCTTGCCCACGATTTCATAAAGACCTTCAGGATCAAGAGACAGTATCTTCTCTATCGCCTTTCCGTCTTTTTTCCTTGCAACATCGTCAGGCACATAATGGCTCATGTCCGAACTTGCCACAACAACGACTGAAGAGCCCACATCTTTCAACGCCTTTGCTATGCCCTCCCCGAGTATTCTGCACTCTTCAACAGAGGCTGAAAGAATAATGATAGGCACGATCTTCGCCTCTTTTGAGAAATATGCAATAAAGGGAAGATGAACTTCCAGAGAATGCTCAAACATATGGGCTTTAGCTTCTTTTGTCACTATAGGGACGTTCATAGCGATCTTGTAGGAGATCTTTTCATCAATACGAAAAACCCCCGTCGGTATCTCCCATTCACCTGATTCCATCAAGGATATCTGTGCTCCAAGGCCTGTATGATTCGGCCCTATGAGCACGAATGTCTCTGGAAATTCTATTGAAGAATAAACAGCTCCTGCTACGGAACCTGAGTATACCAAGCCTGCATGGGGAGAAACAAGAGCGATTACCTTTTCCCGACGTGTACCTCTATCTATATATTTCTCTACCTGCTGATGTAATTTGGATGCAGTACTATGATAAAATTGGCCTGCGACAGCAGGAGACCTCCTCAAAATGCCTCCCCTTCCGCCTCAGATAAGGTATATCCCCTGTCAGTCCTGTTCAGAAACCTTGTACAACTTGAATTAAATGTGAGATTAACTCTGCCTATAGGACCGTTTCTCTGCTTTGCTATAATGACCTCTGCCTGTCCTTTGTTTGCTGGGTTATCCTTGTTATAGACCTCGTCCCTGTAAAGAAAGAGTATGACATCCGCATCCTGCTCGATCGCACCTGATTCCCGAAGGTCTGCTAAAATAGGCGTCGGAGGCCTGCGCTGCTCCACGCTTCTGTTTAGCTGGCTTACGGCGATAACAGGTACACTTAATTCCTTTGCCAAACCCTTCAGCGAACGAGATATGTCAGATATCTCTTGTTCACGTCTTTCGAAACTTCCCTTTCCTCTCATCAACTGGAGATAGTCAACGATTACAAGGCTGAGTCCATGCTCCATTTTTAACCTTCTTGCCTTTGCCCGAAGCTCGAGAACTGTAATACCTGATGAATCGTCTATAAAGATCGGTGCTCCTGTAAGTTTGCTTGCCGCAGCCGTTAACTTATGCCAGTCTTCTTTTTTAATAAACCCTTTTCTGATACTGTTTGAGTTGACCATTGCTTCGGAACATAGCATTCTGAATGCAAGCTGCTCTTTTGCCATCTCCAGGCTGAATATGGCAATAGGTTCCCTCGATTCAAGGCCAACATGCTGGGCAATATTAAGGGCAAATGCAGTCTTTCCCATGGAAGGCCTTCCACCAACAACGATAAGATCGCTCTTCTGAAAACCTGTTGTCAGTTCGTCAAGGTCTCTAAAACCTGAGGGGATACCCGTAATTGTCTCTTTCTTATCATAAAGATGTTCGATCATCTCGAAACTACTCTTGATAACCTCTTTCAAGGTAACAAAGGATGCCTTTACCCTCTTGTCTGAAATATCAAAGATAGACTTCTCTGCATAATCCACCATTTCCTCTGCCTCTAGATTGTCTTCGTATACCCTGCTCGCAATCTCTGTAGCTGACCTGAGAAGGCTTCTCAGAAGGCCTTTCTCCCTGATTATCTTTGAGTGATACTTTATATTTGCTGCCGTTGGAACCATATTCACCAAAGATGAAAGATAAGAGACTCCTCCGACTGCATCTAACTCGTCGCTCCTTTTCATATAATCTGTCAGAGTTATAAGGTCTATAGGTTCATTCCTGTCAAAAAGTTCTATCATTGCACGAAATATCTTCCGGTGGGACTGTTTATAGAAATCATCAGCGTCAATGACCTCCAGTGCTTTCGGTAATGCCTCGTTATCAATAAGGATGGCTCCTAAGATGGACTGTTCCGCCTCTATGTTCTGGGGAGGTAATCTATCTAACTGTGACTCTACTTCTTTCATTCTTCAATAACTTGAATATTGAGTTGCACTGATATTTCGTGATGAAGCTTCACACTGACAGGGTAAGAACCGAGCCTTTTTATTGGTTCTTCAATGGAAATCTTCTTTTTATCTATCTCGATCCCTTCATTGTGGAGTGCCTCGGCAATATCCATCGTCGTTACGGAACCGAAGAGCTTTCCCTCTTCACCAGCTTTTGCCTTAATCGTGAGTGTCAGAGAAGAGATTTTGGATGAAAGGTCCTGAGCTGAATCTTTCAGCTTTTTCGCCTTCTCATGGAGAATCTTTTTTTCATGTTCTATGGATCTTATGTTTTTGGTATTGGCCTCGATAGCAAGCCCCTTCGGTACCAGATAATTTCTTGCATATCCATCTGCCACATCCACAATCTGACCCAACGTCCCGATTTTCTTGATATCTTCCTTGAGAATTACCTTCATATAAACCTCTCGCGGGTAGGAATTTTATTAATACTACAACAGAGACTTAAATTATGCAAGAGGACAGAGACAAGCCCGTTAAATCACAAAATCTTAAAGGGAACAGGTATAAATGTGATGAGAAAAATTACAAATCCAAGCCATCCAATAAACCTTCTCTTACTGTCTAAAGGAACCTCACTGTAAAAGACAGGCGGATGTTTCAGGCCAAGAATCAATAACAAAACTGCCCAGATAGCCCACCCCTCCCACAATAAAAGTCCAAGGAGAAACATTATTGGTATAAGCACTTTTGAGAAATAGGCATGTTTTTCTCCGAAGAGTGCATAGGCAATATGCCCACCATCAAGCTGTCCAACAGGCAAAAGGTTCAGGGATGTCACAAAAAAACCGATCCATCCTGCGAAGGCAACCGGATGAAGGAGTATATCCTGAGTACCAGGTTGATAATCGAGAATTAAACTGGAAAGGGTAGAAAAAAGTAAAGAGTCCCCAAGACTGATAGCTCCCTTTGTCTCCTGAATCGGGACGACCTTAGAAAGGGAAAGCCCTACGATTGATACCCCAATCGATAGAATAAAGCCAGCAAGAGGACCAGATACCCCGATATCCAGAAGGGCATTTCTCGTGTCAACAGGGGACTTCATTTTAATGAATGCCCCGAATGTGCCTATTGGTGATATAACTGGTGGCGCAGGAATGAAATAGGGAAGTGTAGCCTTCACTCTGTGTTTCCGTGATGCAAAGTAATGAGATAATTCATGGGCCAGGAGAATTGACATGAGAGTCATTGAAAAGGGAAGGCCTTTATAAATCTTTGCCGGTTCCTTAAAGATATCAACGCCGACTTGCAATGCCCCTGCAACAACAGTTGAAAGAAATGTAAGGATAAAAAGAAAGAAATGTAAAAACAGTCCCTTTTGCATATCAGCAATTATTATATCGCTTAATTAGATAAGAATCCTTTAAAAAATCAAAGTGTCCTCTTGAATGTCACTATTGCTATTGTCATCATTACAATAGTAAACACGAGAAGAAAGACTATGTCACCTGAAATAGTAGAGAAACTTGCATTTTTAAAGAGAATTGCCTTCAAGGCATCAACGGCATATGCTTCAGGGTTTACCTTTGCGAATGCCCTGAGCCATCCAGGAAAGCTTGCAATTGGATATATTGCACCGCTTGGAAAAAAGAGGATAACGTTCAGGAATCCGCTGAGGACCCCGACGATCCTTGGATGGTTTGCCCTTCCAAGGATGACGAACATCATACTCAGTAGACACAGTGTCGTCAAGATTATGACAAAAAATATAGAGATGCCTTGTTCTACACTTGGGAAGGGAACTCCCGCTATGAACAAGCTCACAACTAATATTAACGTGGCAAGGATCATCGTTATCGAGAGACCACTGAGAATAAGGCCAGATACAATATGCGACTTGGAAAGTGGTGTTAACAGATAGCTCTCCTCAATTCCAAGAAACCTATCCATAACAAGATTAAAAACCCCTGTTGTCAAGGCCCCTAAAAATATAGCCATAATCACAACACCCGGAACAAGGGACTGGTAATAGTCGACCTTTCGGTAAAGGTCGATACTTCTCAAGTACGCTTCATCAGTCCTTTCCCTTATCGGTACATAATCTTGTCCAAGAAACCGAAAAGCACCATCAACAGCATTTCTTATCGCCTCGGCAGATATACTGTCTGTATTATCAAGAAAGAGTCCTACCTCCGGCCTCCTCTTTAAAGAGATCCACTTATTAAAATCGGGAGGTATGATGAGTGCCCCCTTGTATCTGCCTTGCCTTACACCATTTAAGGCATCTTCTTGGTCTTCTATGCTGATGATGGTAAACGTCTGTGGCCCTGCTTCAACAGCTCGCAAATTTTCCATGAAGTCTTCAGAGTAAGGACCTGAGTCCTGGTTTACTACAACCAGGGGAAGGCCTTTCAATGTTCCCTGAAATGAATTCCCCAAGATTAAAAGATAGAGGATAGGCATGACAATGCTCATTGCAATAACAAGAGGATTTCGCTTGAATTTCTTTAAATCCCTTTCTATAACTGCCAGCAGCCTTACCATATCACTCCCAAACTTTCAATTTTTATCTTCCCCATCTCTGGGGAATCCCTGCACCTATAAGGAAGCTCACCTTCTTTGCCTCCTCCTCTCTTATAGACTTGCCGGTGTAGTGGATAAAAACATCCTCAAGGGATTGCTCGTGGATTGTTGCCGATAAAACCTTCACACCAGATGATTTCATTTCGTCTATGAGCAGAGGGAGGTTCTGTGCACCACTGTCAACATAGACCCTGATCGTGTTGCCCTCAACGTTTACCTTATGCACAAAAGGTAAGTTCTGTATTATCTCAACAATGTTGTCTGATAGATTCTCAAGAGTTAAAGAAATGATATCATTCCCTGGTATCTGTGACTTGAGTTCATCTGGGCTCCCAAGGGCTACTATCTTTCCTGAATCTATAATAGCTACCCTACTACATAACGTCTCTGCCTCTTCCATATAGTGGGTTGAGAGGAATACCGTCATTGAATCATCTCCCATCAGCTTTCTGAGGAAATCCCAGACGACATGTCTGGACTGGGGATCAAGCCCTATAGTCGGCTCATCAAGAAAAAGGATTTTTGGTCTATGCACTAAAACCCGTGCAACCTCAAGCCTCCTCCTCATTCCACCCGAATATGCCGCAACAAGGTCATTAGCCCTAGCAGTTAGACCAAGCATCTCAAGCAGATATTCAATCCTCTCCTTCCTCTCCTTTGAAGGGATTCCGTAGAACCGTCCATAAATATTCATATTCTCATAGCCAGTGAGATCGAGATCTGTCGTCATCGCCTGTGGGACAACACCAATCTCTCGCCTGATAGCATCAGGATTCTTTACCACATCACAACATGCAACTACAGCTCTTCCACTTGTTGGTTTAACAAGGGTGGTAAGCATTCGGATAAGAGTTGTCTTTCCAGCTCCGTTGGGACCAAGGAAGCCAAAGAATTCGCCCTCAAAAACTTCAAAACTTACATTATCAACAGCAGTAATAGGCCCGAATTTCTTTGTTATCCCTGAGACCTCTATTGCTTTGGCCCTTTGCATAATCCTCTATACCTTTGTCGGGATTTCCACTTCCACGGTCATCCCGGGCTTTAACACCCCACTGGTATCAGTTACCTTTATCTTGACCCTGAAGGTCTTTATATCCTGCCTTCCGCGAGTTACATCCCTCTGGGTGGCAAACTCTGCATACCTTCCTATCTCTGAAACCTTTCCTTTCAATGCCTTATCATGAATCCCCTCTGCCCTAATAACCGCCTCGCTATAAAGCGCAACCGAACTTATCAGGGTCTCCTCTATGTCTACCCTGACATAAAGATCGTCCATGTCCACTACTGTTAAAATTGTCACACCTGGACTTACTGTTTCACCTTTCTCTAAAGCCTTGAAGATGACAGTTCCTGATACTGGCGTTATTATGACGGTGTCATTGAACCTTGACATGTGATAGGAGAGATTTGCCTCTGATTCTTTAAGGCTCGCCTTCACAGAGTTGAGCGCACTCATTGATGAGTTGAGCTGGGCTATTGCTGCATCCCTTTTTGAGTAAGAAGCTGTGAGTCTTGCCTTTGAAGACATATAAGTCGCCACAGATGTATCATAATTTGTTGTGGCTATCTCAAAGGAGTCCGTAGAGATCAATTCCTCTTTGTAAAGGGCAGTCGCTCTATCAAGCTTTTTCTTTGCCTCATCCATCACTGCTCGGGCCTTTTCGATATCTGCCCCTGAAGTCTTAATCTCCGCCTCAGCATTTTGAATATTCGCCTTTGCATTTTCAATTGCTGACTCTGCAACCTTAATTTCTGCCCTTGCCCTCTCAACTCCTGCCCTTGCCTGCTCTACTGATGCCATGAGGTCATCACTTTCAAGTTTAATAACGACTTGGCCTCTCTCGACTTTTCCACCTTCATCACAGCATATTTCAGAAATCCTGCCTGATACCTTTGAGGAAAGATTCACTTCTACTCCTTCAACGATTCCCGTTGTTCGGATAATTTCAGTCTTTTCCCCTTTCCGGGCAAAGAAAATCACAAGGATTGTGATTGCTACAAGAAGGATTATGGCAGAGATGATTATTCGTTTTCTTATAATTACACCTACCTCGTTGAAGACTGCTGACTGACGACGGACTTTAAGGGCATGCCTGTTGCCCTTGCCAATCTTAAAATTGATAATTGATAGTAATATTTTGCATCTACTAACTGCCTTTCTGATGTAAGCAATAATGTGTTGGCATCAATAACATCTATGCTGTTTGCAAGGCCAAATTCATACTGCCTTGAGATCGAATTATAGTTATCTCTCGCAAATGTAACCTCATCTTCAAGTGATTTTAAAACCCCTTTCTGTGTCTGAAACTCAAGATAGGCATTTTCAACCTCTATAGTTATTGTCTTCTTCAAATCTTCGTAGATGAGGTCCGATTGCCTCAGCCTTGCCTTTGCTTCCCTCACCTCTGCCCTTCTAAGACCACCTTCAAAAAAGGGAAACGTCAAGTTAAATACACCATAGATACTCTCACCAAGGAAAAATGGGGAGGCAGGGTCTTCTTCTCTCCTCGAATAAACACCCTCGATAGAGAGAGTTGGCCAGTATGCCCCTTGTGCATACTTTACCAGGTCTTCTGTAATTTTCTTCTGGAGATTCATGGATTTTAATTCCGCACGCTCTGAAAAAGCCTTTTCCCTTAAAGAAGAAAGGACATACTCTTCCATTGGCTTACTCTTTATGTCGGGCTCCTTAATATCATAGTCCCCACTTAACCCAACAAGCCTACCCAAGATTGCCTTTGTCAATTTGAGACTGTTTTCTGCCCTCACCAATTCTGATTGTGCACCTGATAACTCAGCCTCAGCTCTCAGGAGGTCTGTCTTTGTTACTTCACCAACTTTGAGTCTTATAGCTGCAGCATCCCTGTGCTTTCTAAGTCTTTCCACATTTACATTGGCAATTTCCAGAGCTTTTTGGGCTCTCAGGACATCATAATAGGCTGAAGCAACGCTAAAAAGATAGTCCTCTCTCACAACGTATAAATCATATCTGCTTTTCTCAATATTTTCCCTTGAGATCTTAAAAGCAGTTAGTTCCTTGCCGCTTAAAGAGATTGCTTGGTCAAGTCTCAGTCCCCACGACGTAGAGTACTCGGGTTGGAGTGCAATCAAACGGTTTCCAAAGGCAGAGGTTTTTTCTTCACTGTATTTCGTATAATCCCAGAACGCAGAAAGTTTCGGAAGGAGCACCGAGAGGGCCTTTTCTTTCCCCCTTTCTGAGATATAAAGGTCTTCTTCTGATATCTTTATCTTTTCAGAACGCTCAAGAGCTATCCTGTAAAGATCCTCAAGGGAATATTCTTCTGCCGCAAAAAGATTTTGAGATACGAGAACCATGAGCATAATAAAAATATGCATCATGACAATGGGTCTAAATTGAAAATTCATTTCAATGTCCCCCTTAAAAAGATACCAACGAATTCTTTGATTACCCTGTCAGTATTGATGTTTCTATATTTCTTGAACATGTGAAATTCCTTTGCATTAAAATATGATAAAAACATTCCGAGGAATGCCTGTGCACCACTTTCGGTATCGAATCCTCTCAATATCCCTTTTTTGTGCATTTCATTAAAATAAGACGCAAGGGTCTTGATTGTTTCATCAATAAAGTCATAGTAAATTTTGTGAATCTTCTCGGGATATCTCCGCACTTCTGAATGCACTATCTGTATCATCTCCTTTCTTGAATCAAGGGTATCGAGGAATCTCTTTGCAATTACTGTTAAGGCCTTTTCATAAGGTAGTTTAGAAATTTCAGTAAGGAGACCTTTGAGGATAGGGAGGAACGAGTACGTATTGATTACATCTTCAAAGAGCTTCTCTTTTGAAGAGAAGTGCCTGAAGAGGGTCACCTCAGCAATTCCTGCATCCTTTGCAATTTCCTTTGTCGTTGCCCCGAGATAGCCCTTCTTTGAGAAAAGCTTCAATGCTGTCTCAAGGATTTTATCCCTTGTAGAATAAGGACCTTCTTTATTCATCATCAAACCCTCGCATTTTCATACTCCATTCACAGAATCCTTATGAACGTTAGCACTTACTAACATATTAAGTAAAATCTTTCATGTTGTCAAGTAGAACTTTTTCCCATAATTGCTGATAGAAAGTTGTCATTGCGAGGCGAAGCCGAAGCAATCTCATTTCTAACCCATATCATTCACGAAATAGATGGGTTGAGCGGATTTATCCCAAAAGCTTTCAGCATACCTCGCAGTCCCGACGTAATATCGGGGCGAGAATGCGCGAAAATACTATATCCGCCGCATGTACAAAAAATTAGGGATAAAATGGGTTGGGAGGAAGATTATTTAACGTTGATAACGTTATTCCCCTCGCCAAGGAGGATTATTCTTGGATTGAACCCCTTTATTTGGCTCTCTTCGACATAGTTATAACAGAAGATGATAATTTTATCTCCAACAACACCCTTCCGTGCGGTTGGACCATTCAGGCAGACCTCACCTCTCCTGCCCGGAATTACATAAGTCTCAAACCTTTCTCCGTTGTTGAGGTTACTTATCATTACCTGTTCATAGGAAAGTATCCCTGCCTCTTTCAGAATCTCTCCGTCAAGCGTGAGACTCCCCTCATAGGAAAGGTTAGACTCCGTGACCGTTGCCATATGTATCTTCGCCCTCAGTATACACCTCAACACAAAAACACCTCGTCACCAGTGTATAGTGAACAGTGAACAGTTTTAATATATTTGAAACTTTGAACTTTGAACTTTGAACTTTGAACTTTTTTCATTCTATTATCTTCGGCACCCTGTAGAATTTATCTGTACGGTCTGGTGCATTCATGAGGGCGTCCTCTCTCGGAATTGAAGGCTGTGGTATGTCATCCCGCATGACATTGCTTAATGGAAGGACATGAGATGTTGGTTCAATGTCCTTTGTATCAAGTTCATTGAGTTTTTCCATGTAATCGAGGATACTGCTTAGTTGTGAACCGAAGAGCTCCTTTTCTTCTTCTGAAAGATATAACCGTGCCAATGATGCTATATGTTCAATCTCTTCTTTCGATATCTTCATTATTTGTCCTGCTATATCTTTTCTATGTTGGCAAACTTTACGGCAAGCCGTTTCAAGCCAATATTTGGAAAGTTGACAGTTATCTTTTGATCGTCTCCGTCGCCATAACAGTCACGCACAACACCTACGCCCCACATTGGATGTTTTACCCTGCTTCCAGCAGAATACAGAGTTAAGGCAAGCTTGGGCATAACCTTTTTCTTGGGGGGTTCTAGTTTTATTGCCGTGTGGGTTGTTATCTTTTCTATCCATTGGCAGCAGTTCTTGAGAATATCTTTAAGGAACCTTGAAGGTTCCTGGTCCTGCAACTTTGTATACAGTTTCCTCTTACTGGCACCTGTTAGCCAGAGGATGTCCCTTGTCCTTGTCATCCCTACATAAAAGAGCCTGCGTTCTTCAGTAATCTCATCCTTACCTTCTATGGCTTTACAATATGGCAGTAAACCTTCTTCAAGTCCTACAA
>JBGQMP010000016.1:0-11326 GCA_041500685.1 Thermodesulfovibrionia bacterium
AAGAAATGCTAATTGTTGGTATGCAACGATAAACAATATTGACTATAAAATAGAAATACAAAGGAGTAGTGGCATATATGACGTCATTACTTCAAAAAAAGAATTGATTCAGATCATTTTAGGAGAATTTCAAAGTATTATTTTCATGAAATAGATAAGTCAGAAGTGGAGGATGTCATAAAAAAATTAATGTCTGAAATAGATTCAAGATTTGTAGCATGATTATACTTGGCATTGACCCAGGACTATCAAATACGGGCTTTGGTGCAATTAGATGTAATAAAACCACCCCATCAATAATTAAATGTGGTTACATTAAGACATCTCCAAGGGATCATGTTTCAAGTAGGCTATTCCAAATTCATTCAGATATCAATCATTTGATATGTACTTTACATCCCGACTTAATTGCAATAGAGAATGTATTTTCTTTGGTTAGATATCCCAAGGCTGGTATATTATTAGGAGGAGTGTTAGGTATCATATATCTGTCTGTTTCTCAAAATAATGTCTCGATGATAGAAATTACGCCAAAAGAAGTAAAAAATTCCTTAACTGGATATGGTGGGGCAAATAAGTATCAAGTAAAAGAAGCTATAAAGAAATTGCTTAAAATGACTGATGTTAAATCCTTTCATGCTACGGATGCATTGGCTATAGCCTTGACTGCATTTTATAGAAAAAATCCACGGAAGGGCAGATGATATCTTATCTGGAAGGAGAATTAATAGAAACATTTGATGACCGAATTACATTGTTAGTAGGTGGAATCGGTTATGACATATTAATCCCAGCTTATTTGATAAACGAAATTAAAGAAGATGAAAAAAAGGGAATTAAAGAATTGAAATTGTATATCTCGTATAACCAGACAGAAAGACAGCCAAAACCAATTTTTGTAGGATTTAAGCATCCATTAGATAAAAAATTTTTTGAGCTTTTCATTTCTGTTGAAGATATAGGCCCTACCGCTGCTATTAAGGCTCTCATAAGACCTGTTGGAGATATAGCGCGTTCCATAGAGGAAAAAGATTCTAGAGCTTTAAGACAGTTAAAAGGTATCGGAGAAAGAAAAGCAGAAAAGATTATTGCTACTCTCAAGGGAAAGGTAGCAATGTATGCATTAATGCCGAAAATTGAAGTAACAGCTGAAGTTGTAGAAGATTTCAGAAAGGAAGTCGAAGATGTTCTTATAACTCAGTTAGGCCATAAACTAACAGAAGCACGTCAAATGATAGAAGAAGCTATGAAACGAAATCCACGTATAACTTCATCTGAAGAATTATTTGAGGAAGTATATAGAGGTCAAAAGAAATGATTTACGAAGAATCAAATAAAATTCCTGATATTTTAAAAGAAAATAGTTCGTTAGATGAAGATAATAACTTAACCTTAAGACCCAAAAGGCTTTCTGAGTATACAGGGCAAGATAAAATCGTAGAAACATTAAAGATTGCTATAGAAGCTGCGTTGAAGAGGGAAGAACCTTTAGACCATGTTTTGTTTAATGGCCCGCCCGGACTGGGAAAGACAACGTTAGCTCATATTCTCGCCAATGAGATGGGTACCAAGATTATTACTTCCTCTGGCCCAGCTTTAGAAAAAGGTGGCGATTTGATGGGTATCCTGACCCACATGGAAAAGGGCGACGTTTTTTTTATTGATGAAATCCATAGGCTACCTAAAGTCGTGGAGGAATTTCTTTATCCAGCTATGGAAGATTTTGCAGTTGATTTCATATTCGATAAAGGTGTACATGCAAGAACTCACAGATATAGACTTGAACCTTTTACGTTGATTGGTGCAACAACCAGGTCCGGCCTCTTATCCTCTCCATTGAGAGAAAGATTCGGAATTACAAGAGATCTGGATTTTTATAATGAAAAAGATCTGGTCAAAATTGTAAAACGTTCTTCGGCAATATTAAATATAATTATTGAACAGGATGGTGCTTATGAAATAGCGCGGAGGGCGAGAGGCACTCCAAGAGTTGCAAATAGGTTATTAAAACGTGTTCGTGACTACGCACAAGTTAGGGCTCAAGGAAAAATAACGAAAGATGTAGCCATGGAAGCGTTAGCCCTCGAAGGCATCGATGAATATGGTTTGGGAGAAACAGACAGAAAATTACTGAAAGCCATTATCCTCAATTATAAAGGCGGACCTGTCGGGATTGAAGCACTTGCTGCGACTCTCCAGATAGAAACAGATGTTTTATTGGATGTTGTTGAACCTTTTCTTCTGAAATCAGGCTTTATAATCAGGACATCGCATGGAAGAAAGGCTTCGGAAAAGTCATACAACCATCTTAATATTGCCTATAAGAATGAGTTAGGATTATTTGAGGGTAGTAAAAGCAAAAGACATTCGTAGAGAAAGTTATCGATAAATCGAAAAAGCCATTGAGGCCGTATAAATGTTCCAAAGGGTTGCTTTAGCCTTCCCTCTCTCAATACAAAATATCCCGCAAAAAGACATTAAAACTCATGGTTTCTTAATGGGTAATTATAAGAAATATTCTTTATAGAAAATCAATACTATTACTGATGTTAAACTATAATATTGACTAATTATTCAAAGTTAGTTATTCTTAACTAAATATAACAACAATGGTTGAGGTTGATAATATGGGAAAAATTACTTTAGAAAAACTTGAGGCTCATCTCTGGGAGTCAGCAAATATTCTCAGGGGGAGTATAGATGCATCTGATTACAAAAACTATATCTTTGGGCTTCTGTTTTTGAAGCGTCTTTCTGATGTGTACGATGAGGAAGGTGAGAAGGTAGAAAAAGAGACAGGAGACAAAGTATTGGCATGGAAAACGCCTGATGAACACGATATATTGGTTCCCCAAAAGGCACACTGGAATCATATAAAGAGTAGGACACAAGATCTTGGAGCAGTGATCAATAAAGCCAATGAGGTTCTTGAAGAAGCAAGGCCAGATAAACTAGAAGGAGTTCTGTCTGCCACCGATTTTAATGATAAAGACAGACTCCCTGATGAAATATTGTCAAAACTCATTGCCCATTTCTCTACAATTTCCCTTCGAAATGATAATTTGTCCGACCCTGATATTTTAGGTCGTGCTTATGAATATCTGATTGCACAATTTGCAGACGACGCTGGTAAAAAAGGAGGAGAATTCTATACTCCTAAAGAAGTGGTGAAGCTCCTTGTGGAGATACTTGATCCCCAAGAAAAGATGAGAATATGCGATCCTGCCTGTGGCTCAGGAGGCATGTTGATTCAGTCGGTTTATCATCTGAGAGAGAACAAACAGAACTGGAAGAATATTTCACTTTATGGACAGGAGAGGAACATCGGGACATGGGCTATCTGTAAAATGAACATGCTCCTCCACGGCATAACAGCCACCCTTGAAAAAGGCGATACTCTGAGAAAGCCGAAACTTTTCAGAGAAGATAGAAAGCTCATGGAATTTGATATTGTTATTGCAAACCCGCCGTTTTCTCTTAAGAATTGGGGATACGAAGAGGCACAACATGATCCTTATAGACGCTTCCGCTTCGGTATACCACCAAAGGGCTATGGTGATTACGCATTTGTCCAGCATATGATAGCGACTCTCAATCAAAAAGGAAGGATGGGTGTTGTACTTCCTCATGGGGTGCTTTTCCGCGGAGGAGCAGAGGGCAAAATCAGGCAGGGGATACTTGAGGAAGACCTGCTTGAAGCAGTAATCGGACTTCCTTCAAATCTCTTTTACGGTACCGGTATTCCAGCCTGCTTATTCATTATCAATAAAAACAAGCCCAAAGAGCGTAGAGGAAAAGTCTTTTTTCTCTATGGTGCATATGACTACCTTGAGGGGAAAAATCAGAACAAACTCCGGGAACAGGATATAAAGAAGATTGCTGATGCATATCGTGGATACATAACAATTGATAAATACTGCCGTCCTATTTCGCTTGATGAAATCCGTTCCAACGATTGCAACCTTAATATTGCACGGTATATCGATATAACTGAAGAGGAGGAACTGATTGATGTCCAGAAGGTTATTCATGAGCTAAAAGAGTTAAAGAAGGAACGTGCCAAGACAGAAGATAAGATGGATAGTTTTCTCAAGGAGCTGGGATACAAGATTTAGCCATGTTCCAGGACAAAAAAGAGATAGAAAGGATATTGACTGCGTTAGGAGAACAATTAGATGCAATAAATGCATTGATTCCTGAGCTGGTTATATGCGGAGGTTCTGCGCTGAATGTGCTTGGCCTGGTCGGCGCGCAACAAAGGATGTTGATGTCGTTGCCTTTACTAAGAGAAATTCCGAGGGGAATGTCCATCTTAAAAAGGCTGAGCCTTTTCCTCAGGAACTTGAACAGGCGGCTAAAAAGGTAGCTCGGGATTTTAATCTCCCGGAAAAATGGCTTAATCCTGGCCCGACTTCAGCAGTGGACTTTGGTCTCCCTGACGGCTTAATGGATAGAGTTGAGACAAGTCAGTTCGGAAAGTCATTGACTGTTCATTTCTTAAGCAGATATGACCAGATTTGTTTCAAGTTTTATGCAGCAGTAGATCAGGGAATAGGGAAACATTACAATGACCTCTTGTTATTAGAGCCGGGCACTGAGGAGTTGGGAAACGCTGCTCTCTGGAGCATGACTCATGATGTATCGGAGGGGTATAGGCAAAATGTGAAAGACCTGTTAAGGCATATGGGGCATGAAGATGTCGCAGAAAGACTTTAGAGATATATACCTTGAAAATATCCTAGACTTTCTCTGGAGGCAGTGGTCTGTGCTCGGTGTTCTTGGCGAATCCAGAGCTGAAGAACTATGGGCCATTGACCCTGAGGCGCTTCTCGTCTTTACTCTCGAAATGGCCCGACATGAACCGAGACTTTTTGATGAAGTTATGGACTGGCTTGTCACAAATGGACAGTGGATTGATATTCAGAGATTAAGGGGAATTCTCAGAAAAAGCACAGATGAAACCTGCCGCCTCATAGGTGCCGTATCGGAGTTTCTTTCTTCCCAGGGACAGGAAAGAAAATGGAATAACCTTGCCAAACTTTGTTTCAAAAACATACCCGATGAAAGGGACCCCTTATTTAAACTGAGACACTTGAAAAAGCATACAGCAGGCATTTTCGGTGGCAAAGTTGACGAACGCTTTTCAAAATACGCCTTCTTCCGAGCGCTTTTAAAGCCAAGCAGGAAATCGCGTGAAGTAATACCGACAGCAAAATCGACTCTCAGATTTTTGCTCCGTGCCCTCTTCGGGGTCGGCAGCAGGGCTGAATGCGTGCTCTATCTCTTGACCCATGACGGAGGCCACCCTGCCGAAGTTGCAAAGGCGATCGGGATTTCGATCCGTGGCACACAGGATGCGCTCATAGAGCTTTCGAAATCAGGTCTTGTACTTACCAGGATAAAAGGAAAAAGGAAGATAGAATACTGGCTTTCCCAGGAGCGCTGGTGGGAGTTTTTGGCAAAAGGCAGCTTTGAGGAGCTCAGGAAACCTGTCTGGATAGACTGGATAGCTCTCTTTGAGGCCTTGTCGAAAGTATGGGGAACATTGAATGAAATCCAGGAGACAAAATCTGAATATATGAAGAGTTCAAAGCTCCGTGATGCAATGGAAGCGGTGGGGAATGAATTCGCCCGAAGCGGCATTGATATCCCACCAATTCCCGGCAGGAATGTTAGGCCGGAGAGCTATGCAAAGGCTTTTGAGGATTTTATAATCAGGGTGTTCGGGGTAGAAGAATAGTAAGTTCGGCAAACAGAAGCTCTGTCATGCCGGCTTGCCCGGCATCTTTCTTCATAGCCTTTGCTGATACTTTGAGGTGAAAAGAAGGATTCCCGACGAGCGGGAATGACTCTGACGAGGGTAGATACAAGTTATGGCACAGGTAAAGAGTTTAAAAACAGGAATAAAGTTCAAAGACACGCCGATAGGGAAGATACCCGTGGATTGGGAAACTGTCCAATTGGGAGACATTTCAGAAGCTATCACTAAAGGAACAACTCCAACTACCTACGGACATGACTATAAAGAGAAGGGTATTTCTTTTCTAAGAGTAGAAAATATAACAGAAAATGGAAAAATAAACTTGAATGACATTAAATATATTTCACCTGAAACTCATGAGTTTTTAAATCGTTCAAAATTAGAAGAAGGAGATATTTTATTTTCAATTGCTGGTGCCATCGGGAGATGTGCCTTAGTAACTTCTGATATTCTTCCTGCAAATATTAATCAAGCTATTGCATTGATTCGTATAAAAGAAAAAAGGCAAATCAATTTAAAATTTCTTCTTCAAATGCTTTTGTCAAAATACATTAGGAACCAAGCGGCGTTAGAAGCAACAAGTCTCGCTCAAACAAATTTAAATCTGGAACAAGTTAAAAAATTAAGTTTGCCTCTTCCTCCCCTCCCCGAACAAAAAAAGATCGCTGAGATTTTGACCAGTGTTGACGATGGTATTGAGGAGACAGACAGGATCATTGAGAAGACAAAGGAACTTAAAAAAGGTCTGATGCAAAAACTCCTCACCCGTGGTATTGGGCATAAGAAATTTAAAAAAACGGAAATTGGGGAGATACCGGAGGAGTGGGAGGTTTGCACAATTGAAAACATTACTGCAAAAGAAAAGAATGCCATAAAAGCTGGTCCATTTGGCTCTGCGTTGAAAAAATCAATATTTATGGACAAGGGATATAAAGTTTATGGACAAGAGCAAGTTATTCCTGATGATTTTACTGTGGGAAATTACTATATCAATGAGGAGACATTTAATAAACTAAGGGATTTTGAAATAAAACCAGGCGATATCTTAGTTAGTTTGGTGGGTACATTCGGTAAAGTAAGTGTCGTGCCTGAGGGAATAGAAAAGGGTATCATTAACCCGCGGTTAATAAAAATATCATTAGATAACCATAAGGTATTCCCCAATTTTTTGAAATTCTTGTTGTCATCAAGTCTATTGCAGAAACAAATGATAAACTATACCCATGGGTTGACCATGGGTATTCTCAATACGAAGACCATCAAATCCCTTGTTCTTCCGATTCCTTCTATTACGGAGCAAATTAAAGTTACATCGATTCTTTCAGGGGTCGATGCTGAAATCAAGAATGAACTTGATCACAAGTTTGAACTTGAAATCCTCAAAAAATCCCTCATGCAGGTTTTATTAACGGGCAGGGTGAGAGTAAAATTGAGTCAATAATGGTAAAGCCGATTTTCAACGAAGACACCCTTTCTGAAAAGCCTGCCATTGAGCAGTTGAAAAAGTTGGGATATGAATACGTCTATGGAGACGAGCTTGACCCTGAGTTGAAGGAAGGCTGCGAACGTTCAAGCCGCAGGGAAGTTGTTCTGATATCAAGACTAAAACGAAAATTAAGAGAAATAAACAAAGACTTAACAGAAAACACTATCAATAAAGCGATAAGGCGTGTCACTCATATCCACGCGGAAGGGCTGATCGAGGCAAATCAGAAGTTTCACAAAGACTTGATCGCTGGAATATCCATCGACCAGGATAGCGACGGCCACAGACAGAAAAAGACGGTATGGTTTATTGATTTTGAGCATCCTGAGAAGAATGAGTTTCTTGTGGTGAATCAGTTATGGGTTAAAGGACCTGCTGAAACTGATAAGCCTGACATTATCATCTTTATCAACGGTATCCCCCTTGTGATTATTGAATGCAAGAGTCCCATTGCAAAACAAGGAGGACTGAACAAGGCTTTGTCACAGCTTATCCGCTATCAGAAGGAAATACCACTGCTTTTCCATACGAATCAGATCCTTCTTGGGCTGAACCTGTTCGGCGCAAAATATGGGGCTGTGGGAGCTGAGCCTGAACAGTATCACGAATGGAAAGATACGGGAGATGACAAGTTCCCGAACATGGCAGAACACCCGAGCGTTAAGGAAATGCTGGAACTCGGGCTGATCAAAAGAGAGGAATTATCGGATAATCCGACAGCCCAGGAAATCTTGATTGCTGGCGTTCTGAATAAAGGAAACCTGCTGGACATAATACAGAATTTCATAGTCTTTGAACATGAGAGGGAAAAGATTATCAAGAAGGTTTGTCGGTATCAGCAGTTCAGGGCTGTCAATAAGATACTGAATCGTGTAACCGAAGAGGATGAGAAACGCGGTATTGTATGGCACTGGCAGGGTTCGGGTAAATCCCTGACCATGCTCTATACCGCTGTGAAGCTCAGGCGTGAAGAAAAGAAACTCAAGAATCCGTTTATCATCATTGTGACAGACCGCATTGACCTTGATGACCAGATAAGCAAGACCTTCAGGAACTGCAATTTCCCGAACCCGATCCAGATAAGGGAGAAGAGAGGCACACACAGAAAATTATATGAACTCTTGAGCGGTACCATCGGTCAGACGATTCTTACAACCGTCTTTCTGTTCAGAAAGGAAATGAAGGAGCCCATTTCCACTGCTGAAAATATCATCGTAATGACAGATGAAGCCCATAGAAGCCAGTACGGATTTTATGCGCTGAACATGAGGAATGCCCTGCCCAATGCCTCGTTTTTTGCATTCACAGGTACGCCATTGGATAAGAGAGACAGAAATACCTATCGCCATTTTAGCCCTGTAGGGGAGAAATATCTTGACGCCTACACAATAAAGAATGCTGAAGATGATAGAGAGATTGTTCCGGTGAAATATGAAAGCAGGTTGGTGCAGTTGCAGGTGGTTGGGAAGACCCTTGACCAGCTTTTTGATGAACTATTCCGCGACAAGACTGCAGAAGAAAAGGCACGGCTGAAGAAAAAATACGGAACGAGCGAAACACTCTCAAGGGCAGGCAGGCGTATAGAGAGGATTGTGAGAGATATCGTTGAACACTACACCGAGAAAATACGGCCTAATGGTTTCAAAGCCCAAATAGTGACCCCTGACAGGGAAGCAGCGGTGAAATATAAGAATGAACTCGATAAACTCATCGATCCAATACGTTCGGCTGTCGTGATGACTGTCAGCAGTAGTGAAACTGAATGGAAAGAAAAGTTCAAGCTCACACGGGAAAAGGAAAAAAAGATAAAGGAGGCATTCATTGATCCTAAAAATTCACTGGAGTTCCTCATCGTCTGCGATAAGCTCCTTACCGGATTCGATGCTCCTGTTGAACAGGTGATGTATCTCGATCAGCGTCTGAGAGAGCATACCCTTCTCCAGGCGATAGCGAGGACTAACCGTACTCTCCCAAGAAAAAATTTCGGTCTTGTTGTCGATTACGCCGGTGTGGGGAGAGAGCTTGCTGAAGCCCTTGTTATGTTCGATAAGGAAGACCTTGAAGGTATCTTTGGAACCGAGGATATGAAAAAGGAGTTGGCAAATCTTGCATACTGGCATAAGGAGTCAATGAAATTCTTCGAAAAGATAAATCGTTCAGGTGTAAAGCCTGAAGAGACATTGCAAAAATACATGGAGGTCCTTCAGCCTGAGGACATAAGGGTACACTTTGACATGGCCTTCAGAGAATTTGTAAAAAGCATGGATTTCCTGATACCTGATCCAGTTGTGAATCCTTATATCGATGATTTTAAATTCCTCGGAACTATACGTGAGGGAGCAAGAAACCTGTACCGTGACGAAAGGCTCAGTCTTGGCGATTGCAGCAAGAAGGTCGAGGCCCTTATTCACGCTCATATCGTTGATACCGGGATAGAGGAAATCCTTGAGCCGATTAATATCACCGCCCCTGATTTTAAGGAAAAGCTGGAGATTAAAGGCAGCCCGAGGGCAAAAGCAAGCCATGTTGAATATGCTATAAGAGAGACGATTACGGAAAGAATAGCTGAGGACCCGGCTTTTTACGGTTCACTCAAGGAACAGCTTGAATCATTGATTTCAGAAGACAGAAAAGAAAGAAAAAATGATGCAGAATATCTCAAGCGGCTTCTGAAAATCAGGGATCAAGAAACAAGGAAAGAAACCTATGCCAAATCCCTGGGCTTAGAGAACGGTAAAGAGTTAGCTTTCTATGGAATCTTCATCCCATTCGGAAAATCTCTATTCAATGATTCAGAGAAAGAACAGGTTGCTTTCACAAAAGAAATTATCCGGATAATTAAGGATAAACAGGTTATTGACTGGACAGAGAAAGAAGATATCAAGCGTGAAATGAGAAGTTTAATCAGGAGGAAATTGAAGACAAAGGGATGCCTCAAGGAAGATATCGAACCTTTGATTTATGGGATTTTGAATCTTGCAAGCATTCAGATGAAAGACATTTAGCATGGGGCAAATAATCTTTGGACACACTAAAATAAAGTATGAGATCAGGAGAGGCAAGCGCAAGAAGACCATTGCGTTACTCGTTCAACCAAATACTTCTGTGATAGTTCTGTCTCCTCAATTTCTTTCTGAAGTTAAGATAAAGCAAATTGTATTGAAAAAAGCAAAATGGATTATTCAGAAACAAGATAAAATTAAAAAAATCAGGGTTGATATTCCCAAGAAAGAATTTGTGAGTGGAGAGTCATTCCCTTACCTGGGGCGGCAATACAGGCTTAAAATTACAAGAGCAGATACCGGGGAAAATGCTCCCTACAAATTGATTGGCGGCAGATTTGTTATCGAAATTGACCGTAAATCAGAAGACAAAAATCTGTCTGGCCATGTCAGGAAAAAACTTGCCGAATGGTATAGAGCAAGGGCAGAAGAAAAGATATATGAGCGTATCTGTAAATATGCTGAGCTGTTAGGAAAATACCCTAAAAAAATCATGATACGGGATCAGCAAAGGCGGTGGGGAAGTTGCTCTCATTCAGGAATTTTAAGATATAATTGGAAAATAATTATGGCACCACTGTCAGTGCTGGATTATGTAATCGTACATGAGCTTTGCCACCTCATCTTTAAAAATCATTCAGAGAAATTTTGGAATAAATTAGGCTCGATTGTTCCCGATTACAAGAAAAAGCGGCAATGGTTAAAAGAAAATAGTTTCTTATTGGCTGAATTATTGAGCTATAAATAAGCTATTGTATTCTTTTTCGTTATCCCACCATTCTTCGTTGTTCCAATATTAAAAAGGGGCTTAGCCAAGCGTTGTTGAAGATTGCCTCCTTTGCAAGGTGATGGACATAAACAAAGGTTTAGCCAAAGGCAGCGAAGGCATGAGCTTAAAGTCGAGTTAATAAATAATCCTACTTTATGATAAAATTAATTCAATGAAGCTCTTAATGCACATCTGCTGCGCAAATTGCAGCTTATATCCCCTACAGACACTTTTCTCAAGGGGCATTGATGTCAAAGGGCTCTGGCTCAATCCAAACATCCATCCTTATACTGAGTATCATATGCGCC
>JBGQMP010000017.1:0-11273 GCA_041500685.1 Thermodesulfovibrionia bacterium
AGGGACGCCTTCTTTTTTCACAGCTGCCACTGGCTTGGCAAGTTTGCCCTCAATCATCTCGCGCTGTATCTGTAAAAGCTCCAAGGTCTCCTTTACCGGGGGCAAGGCCTTTACTTTTGGGGGTAAAGGGGCAACTGCAGGAATTGTTATGAGAAGGAAATCAATAGTCATTGCAAGAGTACGCCTGAAGAGACTAGCAAATTCATATTCTCTTGCATTCATCCTCCATGTTTTCAGTTTAAACTTCCTTATGACAAGAGATACGAGAAAAATGAAAAGAAAAAAGATCAATTGGAATGAAAGGATAACGAATAAGATTTTCCATAAATTCACGGAAAAGAAGAAAGGCTTGCTTATACTAAAGGGACCTTCAATGTGGTCTCCGTCAAGGAGGTGGTATTTCTCAGAAAACAGTCCCTGTTGAAAAATAACAAGCTTATCCTTAAAAACAGCCGGTATGGTAATTACGGATGTTCCACGAATATCAAATGTCTTTGGTTCAGACCAGAAATACCCATTAAAACCTCTGAGAGCAATTTCAAGGTGATTGCCAAAACTCCTGAAGTGTATAAGGTAAATTTTATTCTTTAAGAAAACTGCTTTGTATTCTCCCCTATCTTCAAACATTTCAGGCTGGTCCCATTTCTTCCCATCATACTTGTACCACACAAGGGTATCACCATTTTTCCAGAAGAGATGGAGTTCATTTTCAAGGCAGAGAAGTTGGAAAGAACAAACCTTCATCCCCTCAAGTACGTCATCGGGAAGAGGCACCTCCTTTGTTTCTCCTTCTGTTATAAGACTAAGTACTGGCTTGTTTCTCGTCGTGCTTAAAACCCATATACCGTCAGTTCCAACAGCACCTTTGGGATAACTTCCAATTACTGAGTTTTTAAACTCCTCCCATGTTTTCATATCAAAGGTTCTATAAAGCCCTTTATCAAAGAAATAGATTTTGTTTTCTGTAGGATAAAGAGAGGCAAAAGTTTTAATTTCTTCAGGTTCGGATAGGGAGTCACCATCATAAATCCTCAGGTTCATCTTTTCACGAGGGGGTTTTTCATAGGCAGCTCCTTTGAAATCAAAGCTCTTAGAAAAAATGAGGAGATTTCCATTCAGACCGACGACCTTTTCCGGGAAGGAAAGAAAAGAGAATAAAGAAAATATTGACCAGGGAGAAAAAAACATGATGGCAAAGAAAATAATATAAATGCAGAAAAACGTGATTACTCCGAGAGAAGCTACACCTAAGGCAAGCCTGATATTCTTCTTCTTTTCGTTTTCTAAATTTACAGGAGCTTCCACCATTCAACCACCTACAATTATATATCCTCCTGAGTTTTTGTCAAGGCGAGAGAAGCTACCGGAAGCATCTCCAATTTCGTGGTAGAAAAAAAAGAGAAATTCACCATAATACTTCCCCTACCTTTGACAAGAGGGGATACAGGGGAGGGTGAGCTAAAAGATATGAACACCCCTTCCCTTGCCCTCCCCCATCAAGGGGGAGGGGAGGTAGTGTTGAATGCAAAGTTGAGTTAATCTGAACAGTTTTGAGAAATGTCTTATCCTTATCACGGAAAAGGAGATGCATACGTCAACCTATGTGATTTGACAGCCCTGTCTGATTTATGGTTTAATAAAAACGCCTTAAGGAATGGCCCGGCGAGGCCAAAAGGCAGAGGAGGCAGCGTGAGCTGCAAAATCAGAAAATTTAATGAACCTTCCACTCTTCGAGGGGAAGGTTTTTTTATGGGATTTTAACAATGCCAAAGGAACTCTTTAACAAGAAGGATTTAGACAGGGCCTTAACAAGAATGGCACATGAAATTATCGAAAAGAATAAAGGCACAGAGGGGCTCTGCCTCGTTGGGATACAGAGGGGGGGAGTTCATCTTGCAGGAAGACTCTCCTCAAAGATAAAGGAGATCGAAAAAAAGGAACTACCCGTTGGCTCCCTTGATATAGCACTCTACAGGGACGACCTGAATATCAGAAAGGAGCAAGCCATGGTCAGAAAAACTGAAGTCCCCTTTGAGGTAACGGATCTAAAAATTATCCTTGTTGATGATGTCCTCTTTACGGGGAGATCGATCAGGGCTGCCATGGATGCATTAATGGACCTCGGAAGACCTGCTGCCATCCAGCTTGCTGTTCTGATTGACAGAGGACACAGAGAGCTTCCGATAAAGGCTGACTATGTCGGGAAGAATATCCCCACCTCCTTGAGTGAGAATGTCGAAGTTCAACTTGAAGAAGATGGTTTAGAAGACAAGGTAATACTCGAAAATGTGGGTATGAAGGAGTAAAAAGTGCTGAATTCAAAAGACTTACTCGGCATAAAGGAGCTCTCTGTAGAAGACATAAACCTCATACTCGATACAGCCGCTGGATTCAAGGATGTACTTGGAAGAGATATAAAGAAGGTTCCTACACTGCGCGGCAAGACTGCTGTAAATCTTTTCTTTGAACCCTCGACAAGAACAAGGACATCTTTTGAACTTGCAGCAAAGAGGCTGAGCACTGATGTTATAAACTTCTCAGTCCCTACGAGCAGCGTTGTTAAAGGTGAGAGCCTGATTGACACAGCCCTTACTGTCCAGGCCCTTGGTGCAGATTTCATCATAATAAGACATTCCTCAGCAGGGGTACCGCATCTTCTTTCTAAAAAACTCAGGGCATCTGTGATAAATGCAGGGGATGGCACAAATGAGCATCCAACGCAGGCCCTTCTCGATGCCTTTACTATAAGGGAAAAGAAAGGAAGAGTTGAAGGCCTGGATATCGCTATTGTAGGGGACATTATCCACAGCAGAGTTGCAAAATCAAATATCTATAGCTTAACAAAGCTCGGGGCAAAAGTAAGGCTGATTGGTCCCCCGACCTTAATACCGAAAGAGATGGAGGGCATTGGAGTCGGAATCTTTCATAGTACGGAACAAGGTTTGAAAGATGTCGACGTTGTAATGATGCTCAGAATACAGATGGAACGGCAGGGCAAAGGTTTCTTTCCATCTACTGAGGAGTATTCCAAAAATTGGGGGCTTACACCGGAGAGACTTCTCCTTGCAAAGGATGATGCTATAGTCATGCATCCTGGACCAATGAACCGGGGAATCGAGATCTCCTCAGAGATTGCAGATGGCCCAAGATCAGTAATCCTCGAACAGGTAACAAACGGCCTTGCCGTAAGGATGGCAGTTATGTATCTCCTCGCAGGAGTTAAGAGGTGAAGATAATAATCGAAAAAGGACATATCATAGACCCTTCACAGGGGATTGATGGGATTGGTGACGTCTTGATTGAAGATGGAAAGATTAAAGAAGTCAGCGTACTAAGCAAAGAGCAGAGAGCAGAAAACAAATTCCCCCCCACCCACCCCTCCCCCTCGAGGGGGGGGGGTAAGGGAGGGGGTGAAGGTCTATTCCCTGCAGACCGAACCATCAATGCAGAAGGTATGTTTGTACTACCTGGGTTTATTGACATGCATGTGCATCTCAGGGAGCCCGGGTTTGAATACAAAGAGACGATAAAGACAGGAACAGCCGCTGCAATCAGGGGTGGCTTCACAACCGTCTGCTGTATGCCGAATACATTCCCCATTAATGATAATGCCAGTGTTACAGAATTCATAATAAGAAAGTCCCTTGATGGATTATGTACTGTCCTTCCCATTGGTGCAATCACAAAAGGCCAGAAAGGTAAAGAACTTGTGGAGATGGGAACAATGAAGGACGAGGGTTGCATTGCCTTCTCTGATGACGGACTGCCTGTCATGAACAGTCTGATCATGAGAAGGGCGCTGGAGTATTCAAATGCCTTCGGCCTTCCCATAATCTCTCACTGCGAAGATTTAACTCTCTCTGAGGATGGAGTAATGAGCGAAGGGTTACTGTCGATGACACTTGGGCTAAAGGGGATACCGGCAGAAGCAGAACAGGTAATGGTTTTCCGAGATATCTTGTTGGCAGAGCTTACACGGGGAAAGCTACACATAGCCCATGTATCAACTGGAGGCTCGGTGAAATTGATAAGGGAGGCAAAAAGAAGGGAAGTAAATGTTACAGCCGAGACATGCCCTCACTATTTCAACCTCACAGAGGATGCGGTAAGGGATTATGATACGAATGCAAAAGTGAACCCTCCCTTGCGGACAAAAAGGGACATAGAGGCTATAAAGGATGGGCTCAAAGATGGCACGATTGATGTAATTGCAACTGACCACGCACCACACCACCGGGATGAAAAACTCAAGGAATTCGATCTCGCACCATCAGGAATTTCAGGCATTGAAACCGCACTTGGTCTCTGTATAAAACTCGTTGATGAAGGGGTTTTAACAATAAGCCAGTTAGTAGAGAAGATGTCTCTCAATCCAGCACGGATTCTTGGGTTACTCAGCCCTCATCACTCATCACTGATCACAGGTCCAAAAGGTTCTCTTGCAAGAGGAACTGATGCAGATGTCACAATTGTAGATACAAAAAAAGAGGTCACTGTTGAGGCCTCGAAATTTGTTTCAAAGGGAAAAAATACGCCCTTTGATGGATGGGTGCTTAAGGGGGTTTCCGTTATTACAATCTCGAAAGGAAGGATACACGAATGGCAGTAAACCCTGCTATAAAGTTCGGGCCTGCTTCGTTAGAATATTTTTCTAACGGGGTAAAGGCATTGCTCGTTCTATCAGATGGGACCGTATTTGAAGGGAAAGGTTTTGGTGCTGATGGTGAGACTATTGGTGAGGTTGTTTTTAATACCTCTATGACAGGCTATCAGGAAATCCTCACAGACCCTTCATACAAAGGGCAGATTGTGACTATGACATATACCCAGATAGGGAATTATGGCGTGAATTCCGAGGATATAGAATCCCTCAGAGGCCCGAAAGTAGAAGGCTTTATCGTTAAAGAATACCTCTCTTTCCCCAGCAACTGGCGGGCTGAAAAGTTCATCTGCCAAGGCGGACATCCGCCAAGGCGGACGAAGTCCAAAGGTATCAATTCATTAGCAGATTATTTAAAAGAATACGGAATTGTCGGTATAGAGGGGATAGACACCAGAGCCCTTACTAAGCACTTAAGAGACTACGGCTCACAGATGGGAATAATCTCAACAAAGGATTTAAACCCTGAGAAACTTCTTAAAAAGGTAAGAAGACATCCTGGGATCTTAGGTATTGATCTTGTGAAAGAGGTAACCTCAAAGAAAGCATACTCATGGAACAAAGGTTTATGGAGATGGCAGCCTAAAGACCGTAATGCGTTATGCGTAACGCGTAATAGGTTAAAGAGAAATCTATCTGACACATCACGCATCACGGATTACGTGTCACGGTCTGTTGTTGTCTATGACTTTGGAGTTAAACTCAGCATCCTGAGGAACCTCGTGGATGCAAATTTTGATGTCTCTGTTGTGCCTGCAAAAACTCCTGCCGAGGAGGTTCTCAATACGAACCCCGATGGGATACTCCTCAGCAATGGCCCTGGAGACCCTGAGGCAGTTACTTATGCTGTCAAAAACACAAGAAAGCTTATCGGCAAAAAACCCATACTCGGCATCTGCCTCGGCCATCAGCTCCTTGGTTTAGCAATGGGAGGAAGAACATACAAACTCAAATTCGGTCACCATGGAGGAAATCACCCGGTAATGGATCTGGCGACTGAAAAGGTTGAGATAACTTCCCAGAACCACAACTTCTGCGTAGATGTTAAGGGGCTAAAGGGGCAGGCAAAACTCACACATAAGAATCTGTACGATGGAACCGAAGAAGGGATGAGACACGTCGAACTCCCTATATTCTCTGTCCAATATCATCCAGAGGCAGGTCCCGGGCCAAATGATGCAGGTTATATCTTTAAGCGGTTCAGGGAGATGATAGAAGGGAAATTTTAGATGAAAAAGCAGAAATTCCATTGCATCTTGGGGGAAACAAAATGGTCTCTTTTAAATCTTGATAACTAAATCATTACTATTTATTGTCATTCCTGCAAAAGCAGGAATCCAGAAAGAATACATAGACTGGATTCCGCATCAAGTGCGGAATGACAGACTTTTACAACTATTCAAGAATGTAATATCTTATAGTTCAGTGCGTGGATAATTCATTGTCATTCCCGCTTGTCGGGAATCTTTCTGTGAAAAAAGGATTTCGGACAAGCCGAAATGACATAAAAAGAGAAGAGGTAACTTTCGGAACAAGGTTAAATGCCAAAAAGGACTGATATTAAAAAGATCCTGCTCATTGGTTCTGGCCCGATTATCATAGGCCAGGCATGTGAGTTTGACTATTCAGGGACTCAGGCATGTAAGGCCCTTCGCGAGGAAGGTTATGAGATTGTACTCGTCAACTCAAACCCTGCAACAATAATGACTGATCCCGAGATGGCTGATGCAACATATATAGAGCCTCTGACTGCAGATATCCTTGAGTTGATAATCAAAAAGGAAAGACCCGACGCCCTCCTCCCGACCATGGGTGGCCAGACTGCGCTGAATCTATCTGTAGAGCTGGCAGAGGAAGGTGTCCTTGATAAATATGGTGTTGAACTCATTGGTGCAAAGCTCGGAGCAATAAAGAAGGCAGAGGACAGGGAACTTTTCAAGAAGGCTATGGTAAAGATTGGTCTGGAGGTCCCAAAGTCTGCCTATGTTGGCTCACTCAAAGATGGGCTTGAAGCAGTAGAGGACATTGGATTCCCTGCAATCCTGAGGCCTTCCTTTACCCTCGGAGGCACAGGAGGTGGCATAGCTTACAACAGAGAAGAATACAGAGACCTCCTTGAACGAGGTCTGAAGCTCAGCCCCATCAATCAGGTGCTCGTCGAAGAATCAGTCCTCGGATGGAAGGAGTATGAACTTGAGGTCATGCGTGACAGAAAAGACAATGTTGTTATTATCTGTTCCATAGAGAACTTTGATCCCATGGGAATACACACGGGAGATTCGATCACCATTGCACCAGCCCAGACCCTTACGGATAAGGAATACCAGAGGATGCGCGATGCAGCTATTGCAATCATACGTGAGGTAGGAGTTGACACAGGTGGTTCAAATATCCAGTTTGCCCTCGATCAGAACAACGGAAGAATGATAGTCATAGAGATGAATCCGAGGGTATCAAGGAGTTCAGCCCTCGCATCAAAGGCAACAGGATTCCCAATTGCAAAGATCGCAGCAAAGCTTGCTGTCGGTCTGACACTCGATGAGATAACCAATGATATAACAAGAGAAACTCCAGCGTCCTTTGAACCAACAATCGACTATGTTGTGACAAAGTTCCCACGCTTTGCTTTTGAGAAATTCCCTGAAGCAGACCCAACACTCACTACCCAGATGAAGTCAGTCGGGGAAGTGATGGCAATAGGAAGGACCTTTAAAGAGTCCCTCCAGAAGGCTATGAGAAGCCTTGAGATTGGCAGTTACGGTCTTGAGGATCTGAAAGCCGACACAGACTTTATAAAGGCAAAACTCAAGACCCCGAATGCTGAACGGGTATGGTATATTGCTCAAGCCATGAGAGAGGGCATAAGCATCCAGGAGATATATGAGCTTACGTGGATAGATCCGTGGTTTCTTCACAATATAAAGCAGATAAAAGATATGGAAGGAAAAATTAAAGCAATGAGAGACAACCCCTCCCTCACCCTCCCCTTAGCAAGGGGAGGGCCGGGGTGGGGTAATAACCCTGAACTAATAGAAATTTTGAGTGATGCAAAAGGATATGGCTTTTCAGACAGAAGGATTGCAGAGCTCCTCAATGTACAAGAATCTGATGTAAGGCATCTGAGGCGCCAGCAAAATATGCATGCTGTTTACAAAATGGTTGACACCTGCGGAGCAGAGTTCGCTGCATACACACCGTATCTGTATTCAACATATGAAAAACCATTCTACAGGATTCAAGGATTCGAGGATTCGAGGGTTCAAGGCTCGACCCCTGGACCCCTGGACCCCTGGACCCCTTTTGTTGAATGTGAGGCAAATCCGAGCAGGAGAAAGAAGATACTCATTCTCGGCTCCGGTCCGAACAGGATAGGACAGGGTATCGAATTCGACTATTGCTGTGTGCATGCAGTATTTGCCCTTAAGGATCTCGGTTATGAGACGATAATGGTGAATTGTAACCCTGAAACAGTCAGTACAGATTATGATACAGCAGACAGACTTTACTTTGAGCCCCTCACCATTGAGGATGTGCTGAACATCATTGATACTGAAAGACCCGAAGGTATCATAGTCCAGTTTGGAGGTCAGACCCCCCTGAAACTTGCCGTCCCACTCGAAAGAGAAGGTGTAAAAATCCTTGGCACCTCCCCCGACTCCATAGACCGCGCAGAAGACAGAAAAAGGTTTAAGGAACTCCTCCATAAGCTCGGTTTAAAACAGGCTGAAAGCGATACTGCCATGTCTGTTGAAGATGCTCTCGATGCAGCAGAGAAAATAGGATATCCTGTAATGATAAGACCATCCTATGTACTCGGTGGTAGGGCCATGGAGATCGTCTATGATGAAAAATCTCTTACAGACTATATGAAAAGAGCTGTAAAGGCATCTCCTGAACACCCCGTACTTGTAGATAAGTATCTCGAAGATGCCATCGAGGTAGATGTCGATGCTCTATCCGATGGAAGAGATATCATTATAGGGGGAGTGATGGAGCATATTGAACAGGCAGGCATTCATTCGGGAGATTCGGCATGCTCCCTTCCACCACATTCTTTAAAGAAAAAGATTGTTGATGAAATAAAGCGGCAGACAAAGACACTCGCAAAAGAGCTCAATGTCGTGGGACTAATGAATGTGCAGTTTGCTGTAAAAAGCGATGAGATCTATATCCTCGAGGTGAATCCGAGGGCATCGAGGACGATTCCTTTCGTAAGCAAGGCAACAGGTATCCCCTTAGCGAAGATTGCAGCAAAGGTAATGGTTGGTAAGACATTAAAGGAGCTCGGAATTACAGAAGAGAGAGAGATGAAACATATCTCCATCAAAGAGGCTGTCTTCCCCTTTGATAGGTTCCCTGGAGTCGATACCATACTCGGCCCTGAGATGAAATCAACGGGAGAAGTAATGGGCATAGATGCAGACTTCGGACGTGCCTTCGGGAAGGCCCAAACTTCCTCTGGCAACAGGATTCCTCTATCGGGAAAGATATTTATCAGTCTGAAGGATAAAGACAAGCCCAGCTCTGTTTTCATAGTCAAAAAGCTTCTTGAACTCGGCCTCTCTGTAGTCGCAACGAGAGGTACCGCCCAGTATCTTAAGGAACACGGTCTTGAGGTTGAGGTCATCAACAAGGTTATTGAGGGAAGGCCACATATCGTTGACTTGATTAAAAACAAGGAGATCCACTTTGTTATTAACACGGTCAGCGGTACACAGGCACAAAAAGATTCTTTCTCCATACGTCAGAGCGCTCTTCAGTACAAAATACCTTTCACGACAACAATATCAGGTGCCTTTGCAGTAGTAAAGGCAATAGAGACACTCAAGAAAAAAAAGGTTAATATAAAATCAATACAAGAATATCACAAGGATTTATTAGCACCAAAAGTATCTTTAAGCCGTTCCTGAGGATATCTCAAATATGCGCAAAGGACATTTCCAGAAAAAGACAATCTCCTTTTTGCTCTTCTTTATCATTCTCACTCTACTGTCATCCGTTCATGCCGGAAACAATTCTTCCTCCCAGAAGGGTTTCTTATGGAAGGTTCAATCTAAAACTGGCACCGCCTACATTGTCGGTTCAATTCATGCTTACAAGAGTGAACTCTTTCCCCTGCCGAAGAAGATAGAAGACGCTTTCGATAAATCCGATGCGCTGGCCGTAGAAGCAAATATCAATGAGATAAAGCCCGAGTCGATGATGACCATGATTAATGGGGCTTTTTACCAGGACAGGAGTACGCTGGAAAAACATCTTTCAAAGGAAACTTACGAGATGACAGTACGAAAGTTAAATGAACTCGGACTTCCCCTGGAACTCTTTCAAAATACCAAGCCCTGGTTTGTCGCATTGACTGTAACAAGTATGGAGTTACAGAAACTCGGCCTGGATCCCGAGTATGGGATAGACAAGTATTTCCTTAAAAAAGCGGAAAATAAGAAAAAAATAGTGGGACTTGAGAGCATCGATTACCAAATCAATCTTTTGGGCGGATTCTCAGATGCTGAACAGGAGTTGTTTCTTGTCTCAGCATTCAGGGATCTGGAACTCCTCAGGGGAGAAATAAATGAAATACTGAAGGCATGGAATACAGGTGATACCAAAACCATGGAATCTTTTGTATCCAAAAGTTTACAGGAGGATTCCGGAATGCTGCCTATTTATGAGAAGCTCGTCTTTGAAAGGAATAAAAACATGGCATCAAAGATTGAAGGCTACCTAAAGACTAACGAACAATATTTTGTAGTCATAGGCACAGCACATTTAGTTGGAAAAGATGGAATTATCGAGATTTTGAAGAAAAAGGGGTATCTCGTTGAACAACTCTGAAGCTGCAATGCTAAGACAGTTATTACTTCTTGCTGGTTAAGCAGTCTACTACCTCTGAGGATTATGTCTTCCTGAAGTCCATAGCTCGATTAAATCAAGTGACCTGCTTATTTCTCACAGAAGTCAATAAAGCATCAATTTTCAATATCTGTTTAGTTCCCCTTGAAGCAAACAAAAGAGGGGCAGATCAGGAGCGTTTCTTTCGATTTCAAAGACGCGGTTATCAAAACTGGCTGGGCATTGAATACGAGGAGAAATACTCGTTTTATAAGGAGATGCGTTAAGACGGAGCAACATAGCGATCTCCGGTAACCGCTTCACATACTATCCGCACTCAGGCAACTACTGACGTGCTTTGCTCCGCTTTTTGGCCATGGTTACGCAGTATATGCCCCTGCCATCGGATGCGGGTGCAAAACATGCGTTGTCTGAAACGCATTCAGATGCGCGGCGGTCGCCCTTCCGCCAACGCTTGATTAGCGATGGTTCGCAAATCAGCGGCCGACTCATTGAAATATAGTCCGCTATTCCATTTCGGACCAGTGCCTCTGCAACGCCATAGGAGCGGATGCCACCCACCAGCATCAACGGGATCGTGACCTTCTGTTTGTAGAGCATCGCGGCTTCTCGGTAATAAACCTCTTGCTTCGGGGTCAGCTTGCCTGGTCGTACAGGCATTAACTTTTCAGGTGAGGCAACTGTTCCGCCCGACAACTCAATAGCGTTGATGGAGGCATTCCCCAGCATGCCGGCAACCAGAACGGCCTCCTCGCGTGTCATG
>JBGQMP010000018.1:0-10792 GCA_041500685.1 Thermodesulfovibrionia bacterium
AGGGGGGGGAGGAGCCCCTGGGGGTAGGGGCCCCTCGGTGGAGGGATCTTATAACTCTTTATGCATTTCTTTAAAAGATGATTTTCTCATAAAAGTAGGAACGTCAATAGGATCCTCATATGAGATAACATTTGCTCTTACTGTATTTGTACCAAGATCGCGTCCGAGACTTTTTGCCAAAACCCTGTCAGACCCTTTAAAATTCACAGGTTCCTTAACAGGAGTCCACTTTTTAATCTGAGGCAACTCTACCTTTTCTTTCTCCTCCTGATAACCTGTTGCAATTACAGTGATCTTCACTTCATCATTTATGTCCGGGTTTATCACTGCACCGAATATGAGGTTTACCTCCTCGTGGGCTGAGTCATAGACGTAAGAGGCTGCCTCCTGAACATCGTCTAACGATAGGTGAAGTCCACCAGTTATATTTAAGAGGATATTCTTTGCACCTTCGATGGAGGAATCCTCGAGGAGGGGGTTTGATATTGCCTTTTTAGCTGCCTGGAGGGCTCCACCTTCTCCCTTTCCGAATCCGCAACCCATAACGCCGCGACCTTTATCTGCTATAATTGTCCTGACATCAGCAAAATCAACATTGATCAGCCCTGGAATCAGGATGATGTCAGATATACCCTGCACTGCTAATTTCAAGACATCATTGGCCAAAGCGAAGGACTTGAGCAGAGGTGTACCTTTTTCAACAACAAGACCAATCTTGTCATTTGGTATGACGATAAAGGTATCTACATATTTCTTCATCTCCTTTAAACCTTCTTCAGCATTCATGCACCTCACTCTGCCCTCGTAGAAAAAAGGTTTGGTAACAACAGCGACGGTAATGATACCAAGTTCTTTTGCAATACTGGCAATCACAGGCCCTGCACCTGTTCCTGTGCCTCCACCCATACCGGCTGTTATGAAGACCATATCCGAGCCTTCAAGAGACTCAGCAATTGCAGTCCTATCCTCAAGGGCTGCCTCTCTTCCGATCTGAGGGTTTGAACCTGCTCCAAGTCCCCTTGTAAGATCGGCTCCTATCTGCACCTTAACAGGCGCAAGCGAGGAATCGAGGGCCTGCAGGTCAGTGTTAACGGCGATGAATTCAACTCCCTGAAGGTTGGATGCAATCATGGTATTGATTGCATTGCCTCCTGCGCCTCCAACACCAATAACTTTTATCTGCGCCTTCTGCCCCATTACTTCTTCAATTTCAAATAACATATACACCTCCTTTTAGATTGTATGTTGCAAATGTAAATATTTATTTTTTGATCTTGCCTTCTATATCTATAAATCTGAATCTCCGTTGCCTTTAAGTATCCCTGCAAACCAGCCTTTCATCTTTCCGAATATCCCTGTAAGATTATCTTCGTAGAAGGTTCCCCCTGACTCTTTATCTAAACCGTAAAGTACCAGGCCGACACCTGTTGCATACATTGGATTATTGATGTTTCCCTTGCATCCCTTTATGCCATCCGGAGACCCTATCCTTACTGGAAGCCCTAATACAACCTCTGCCAACCTGTCGAAGCCATCAAGGAGAGAACCACCTCCTGTTAGAACAACACCTGATGAAGCAATGTCGTATCCAGAGCAGGATAAAAGCTCACCTTTTATGATATCCAGGATTTCCTCGGCCCTCGGTTGTATGATTTCTATTAGATATCTACGCGGTATCTTCCTTTCCTTTCCTGCTTGAGTAACATCTATTACATCATTATCCTTTACCATGCTCGCTATAGCACAACCAGAATCCTTTTTGAGCCTTTCAGCCTCTGCCAAAGGGATTCTCAGACCGATAGCGATATCGCTTGTGAAATGGTTTCCTCCAATGGCAAGGATTGACATATGTTGCAGCAAGCCATCTTTATAAAGGACAATGTCTGTTGTACCACCTATATCAACGAGGGCAACGCCGAGTTCCTTCTCATCATCTGTGAGTATTGCCTCTTTTGAAGCGAGGGGCTCAAAGACTACCTCAATGACCTCAAGCCCGGCCATTTCACAGCATTTCAGGAGGTTCTGCAATGCAGAAACAGAACCCGTGATAATATGAACATTTGCTTCCAGCCTGACACCAGACATGCCGACAGGATCTTTGATACCGTTCTGTCCATCGAGGATATAACCCGTTGGAATAACATGCAGTAGCTCCCTGTCAAGAGGTATATAGACAGCCTTAGCAGATTCTATGACGCGCTCCATATCCAAAGGAGTTACTTCCCTGCCTCTGATTCCGGCAGCACCATGGCTGTTCAAGTCCTTGATATGACTACCTGTAATTCCCACGTATACCTCATGTATCTGTATCCCCGTGGAAGACTCTGCTTCCTTAACAGCCTTCTTTATTGATTCCACAGTTGGCTCTATATTTATGATCACACCCTTTTTAAGCCCTATTGAGGGAGATATACCGACTCCAAGTATTTCTAATTCGTTATCTAAAACTTCTCCGACAACGGTACAGACCTTTGTAGTCCCTACATCAAGCCCTACAATGATATTTCCTCTCCTCAATGGATCACCTCTTTTATCGGTTTTACGACAACCCTGTTTGCAAATCGTAAATCTATGTAATCAACGGGTATCTTTCTCTTCTGTATCTCTTCCTCCAGTTCAAGAAGTCGTTCGAGTTTTTCTCGATACTCTCCTGATCCTATCTTGACAACGGTTCCATCGATGATTGACGTGAGTTCCTCGGGCTTTGCTAAAACTATTTCAATTTGGTCTCTTTCCGAAGAAAACCCCATTGTATTCATCGTCCTTGCAAGGGTAAGGGCTTCTGAAAAACCCTCCTTCTCTTTCAAGGGATCGCCTGTGATTATCGGAAGGAAAGGAACCGGATTATCTTTAAGCTCCTCGAGGAGGTTACCCTTGTCATCAATGAGGAAAAGGCGGCCGTTTACATCAAGAAGTGCAAAGGGCACCACTTCACTTATCACAATTGATAAGGTGTCAGGAAAAACTTTACTCACACTGGCAGATCTGATCCATGGGGATTTGAGCAACATCTGGCTTACTTTTTCCCCTGAAAGGGCGATCAGACTTTCCTTTCCGTGAATCCCTGCAAGTGCCCTGAGTTCATCAACGTTTAGATGTTTGTTACCGGTAAAAACAACTCTTTTAATCGGGAATGCCGATATTATTTTGATGTAAGAAATATATGCGACTGTTGCAAGGGCAGAGACAAGTAACACAAAAGCACTAATACCTATTAATAAGCTTCTCTTATTTTTCTTTTTCTTCATTTTCATCCGAGAGCACCTCTGAGCATTTCGTCTATTAAGGCAGGAAAATCAAGACCTGCAAGCCCTGCCACTTTCGGGAGTAGACTTGTTTCAGTCATGCCAGGAATAGCATTGACCTCAAGTACGTAAGGATTACCTTTTCCATTAACCCTCAGGTCAACCCTTGTAGCACCTCTACACCCAAGGGCACGATGGGCAGAAAGAGCAGTCTCCTTAGCCCTTTCATAAGCCTTCCTGCTGATTGCCGGAGGAAGTATATACTCTGTTAAGCCTGCTGTATATTTGGCTTCATAACTGTAGAATTCCAGAGATGGCCTAACCTCGACCCCTCCAAGCACTCTGTCATTGAGTATTCCTATGTGTACTTCTTTCCCGTCTATGTATTTCTCTATGATTGCCCTTTCACTCGAGGAAAAGGCCTTTTTAACAGCAGACCCAATCTGCTTTTTGTTTTTCACAATACTCACCCCAATGCTTGATCCTTCTGTTGCGGGTTTTATAACCCAGGGCAACGGAAAGTCGATAGTCGGTAGTCGATAGTCGTTGGTCTTTGTTTTCTGTCTGACGGCTGAAGACTGATGACTGAGGACTATAAATGGTGAGATGGGAATTTTGTGATAGAGGAATATTTTTTTGGATGCCTCTTTATCCATTGCAAGGGCAGATGCAAGAACTCTTGATCCCGTATAAGGGATTCCGAGAACTTCCAGCATGCCCTGCACAGCACCGTTTTCTCCATGCCCTCCATGAAGTGCAATGAAGGCTATCTCTACTTTCTGCTTCTTCAGAGCGTCGCAAAGGTCAGCCCCGGCATCTATTGCAATAGCATCATACCCTAAATCTCTGAGAGCGCTATAGATTGCCTTTCCGCTTCTGAGAGAAACTTCCCTTTCGGCTGATCTTCCACCCATCAAGACACCTATACGTTTATCTGTTAACATCCTTATCTCTTCCTACTATCCATATCTCCGGTTCAAGGACAACTCCAGATCTCTCTTTCACCCTTTGAGCAACCTCCTCCATAAGCATGATAAAATCAGAGGCCTTTGCCTTTCCCCTGTTGATAAAGAAATTCGCATGGGTGCTACTTATTTCAACATCGCCGATTTTTATGCCTTTACACCCTGCTTCATCGATCAACTTCCCTGCGGATAACTTAGGAGGATTTTTGAATACGCAGCCTGCAGATGATTCAGAGAAAGGCTGGCTTTCCCATTTCCTCTTTAAGAAATCCTCTATCTTTGCAGAAACATGTTTCTTTTTATCCTTCTTGAGCATTATCTCTGCACTGAGGAGCAGTTCCGTTGAAGAAATACTTGACCTTCTGTATCCAAAATCAATATCTTTTTTCTTTAAAGTCTTGATTCTGCCTTTATCATCCATTATCGTTACTGAGATGATCACATCTTTCATCTCATAGCCGAAGGCTCCAGCATTTCCGTAGATTGCTCCACCAATAGAGCATGGTATGCCTGCAAGGCCCTCTATACCTGAGTAACCTTTCTCCTTCGAAAAGTTCACGAGCTTCTGAAGAGGGGTTCCTGCCTCAACATAAACATTTACGTTTATCTCATTTTCGCTCACGATATCAATCTTTCTGAAAGACTTAAGAGATATAACAACGCCCTCTATGCCACCGTCCCTCACCAAGATATTTGTTCCGCCACCGATAGCTAAAAAAGGTATTTTCCTTTTTTTCAAAACAACCAGAATATTTTTGAGGGAGGGGAGATCTCGAGGAATAATAAAGAGATCCGCATGCCCTCCTATCCTGAGCGATGTATGTTTCATCATGGGTTCCATGAATCTCACATCTCCCTCGAAGGGGATTTCAGAAAAGATCTCTTCAAGTTCTTCACCTATACCCTGACTTCTCACTCCTTACTCCTTAACCTATGGAGTATTTCATCACCAATCTTCCATACATCTCCTGCTCCGAGGGTCAGGAGTATGTCACCTTTCCGAATATGGGAGATGATATGTCTTATCGCTTCTTCCTTATCTTTCAAATACAAGGTATTGTTATAACCTCTCTTTTTGATTTTCTCAAAAAGGGTTGCCGAACTTATGCCCTCTATCGGCCTTTCCCCTGCAGAATAAACATCAAGAAGGATGAGATAATCTGCATCATTGAAGGAAGTGGCAAATTCATCCATCAGGTCTTTTGTCCTTGAATATCTGTGAGGCTGGAAAAGGACAAATAACCTCCCTGCTTGTTGAATTCTGAATTCTGAATTCTGACTACTGATTAAGAGTCCTTCCTTGGCTGCCTTCAGGCTTGCCTTTATCTCAGTAGGGTGGTGCCCATAATCGTCAAATACCTTTATCTCTTTTGCTTCACCCTTAAACTCGAACCTCCTCTGTATGCCTCCAAACCTCCTCAAAGCCTCCTTTATCTTTGGTATATCTATCTGGAGTTCTAAGGCAACTCCTATAGCAGCCAGACTGTTCAGGACGTTATGCTCTCCTGACAGAGGAAGATCGAAATCACCGATATCCCTTCCTTTATAGGTTGCTTCAAAACTGACGGACATGAAACCTTTTCTGATATTCTTTGCGTAAATTTCTGCTTCACTATGAAATCCATAGGTAATGTATCTTCTGTGAAGAGCTGGGAGGAGTTCACGCAGATGCTCGTTCTCAATGCACACTATTGATACACCATAAAAAGGAATCTTATTCAGGAAAGAGCGGAAGGCCTCTTTCAAGGAATCCATTGACCGGAAGAAATCCATGTGTTCCCTGTCTATGTTTGTCGCAACTGCTATTGTTGGGGAAAGTTTCAGAAATGAACCATCGCTCTCATCAGCCTCGGCAACGAGGAATTCTCCCTGACCGAGTCGTGCATTACTGCCTGTTGCTTTCAGTCTTCCCCCTATGATAACTGTTGGGTCAAAACCAGCATGGGCAAGGATGGTAGATATCAAGGATGTTGCTGTCGTTTTCCCATGTGCCCCTGCAACGAGTATCCCGTATTTCAGTCTTGCAAGCTCTGCAAGCATCTCTGCGCGAGGTATTACAGTGATAAACCTTCTCTTTGCCTCAAGAATTTCTGGGTTATTTTCAGAGACTGCTGAGGAGACGACAACGACATGGGCATCATCTATGTTTTCTGCTTCATGCCCGATATAAACCTTTATTCCCAAGTCCCTTAACCTTCTCGTTGTCTCTGAATCTTTTACATCAGAGCCCGTAACCTCGTAGCCGAGGTTATGAAGCACCTCTGCAATACCCGACATCCCAATACCGCCTATCCCAACAAAATGTATTACTTTGTAACGCTCAAACACGATAATCTCCTGAATCTGTGTACGGGATTCTGTATTTTGTATGCTTACTCATCACTTGTTACTTGTCACTCTTCACTGTTTTTAAGAAGGTTCATTGCGATATCGACTACCTTAGCACATGCCTCAGGTCTTCCGAGGGCCCTGCTGTTTTTTTGCATTTCTGCCCTGGTCGTCTCATTTTTATAAAGCTCCCTTATGGTATGTGCAAGTAATTCACCACTCAGCTCGCTGTCAAGGATCATCCTCGCTGCACCCATCTTGAAGAGTTTCGTTGCATTTAATTCTTGATGGTGTCCGGCTGCATGAGGGTAGGGAATTAAAACAGCTGGCTTTCCGAGGGCTGTCAATTCAGCGAGAGTTGTTGCCCCTGCCCTTGAGATTACGATGTCAGAGACAGCATAGGCCTCACCCATTTGATATATGAAGGGCGTGACGGTTCCTTTGAACCCAAGCTCCCTGTAAGCATTCCTGATATGTTCATAATCCTTCGTACCTGTCTGGTGAAGGAACTGAATTTTGTCTTTTAAGTCATGCAAGTAATTAAGAGAATCTACAATTGCTGTATTAATGCTTCTTGCTCCCAGACTTCCTCCAAAGACAAAGACAGTAAATAAACTTTCTTCGAGAGAAAAGAGCCTATATCCAGATTCTCTGTTGTCTTTGAGTATATGCATCCTGACAGGGTTACCGGTAAGGAAGGTCTTTTCTTTTGGGAAGAAGGGGATACTCTCCTGATAGGTTGTGCAGATGACTCTTGCGAATTTCCCGAGGATTTTATTCGTAAATCCGGGGATACAATTCTGTTCAAGGATCATGGTTGGTATTGACATGAGAGCGGCGATAAGCATAATTGCTCCTGATGCATAACCACCGACACCTATCATGATATCGGGCTGCACATTCTTAATAATTTTGTGGGAATCCAAAAATGAGAGAAACATCTTGGCTATAGCCTTAATCCTTTTTGGAACAGATACTCCTACCATTCCTTCGGCCCGTATAAACTTTATTGGATATCCTTCCATCGGAACGACCCTTGCTTCTATACCGTATTCTGTTCCAACAAATATCACTTCTGTCATCTCATTTCTTCTCCTGAGTTCTTCAGCTATTGCAAGTCCTGGAAAGAGATGTCCTCCTGTACCTCCCCCCGCAATGATCACCCTCATAAAACGTTTAATGTAAAACTAAAAATAAAAATTTCAAAATGAAGGAATTCAATAATTTTTAATTCCATAGATGGCCTTTTTAGCTTTTCTTCTCACAAACATTTTTTGGTTTATATTTTCAATCTCCTTGTTCTCTTTTTCCCTTGATATATTAAGGAGTATTCCGATAGCAGCCAGGTTCACAAGAAGAGATGACCCGCCATAACTTATAAAGGGTAGCGGTAAGCCCTTTGTAGGCACCAAACCTGTGGCAACAGCGAAGTTTATAAGAGCCTGTAGTGATATCATCAGTGAAAGACCAACTGCCAGGTAATAAGCAAATCTATCCTTTGTCTTATTCGCAATAGATATTCCTCTGATAAAAATGAGCAAAAAAAAGGCAATTATTATTGAGACGCCGATAAAACCAAACTCTTCACCGATAATAGAAAAGATAAAATCCGTATGTGATTCTGGTAGGTAAGATAATTTCTGTTTTGATCCGCCGATACCAACACCTGTGATACTTCCGCTACCAAAGGCTATAAAAGACTGCACAAGCTGAAAACCACTGCCCTGAGGATCCTTCCAGGGGTCAAGAAAGGATGTAACTCTCCTGAGACGGTAAGGTTCCATAATGAGCATGTACAGTATTGGCAGGGCAAGTATTGAAAGGGAGAAAAGGTATCTCAGCTGTATTCCAGATAGAAAGAGCATTGCGAGCGTAAGAAAAGCTAAACTCATAGCAGATCCGAAGTCTGGCTGCATAAGCATAATCGCCTGGAATCCTATCATGATAGAAATGGGTTTTATGAAAGATGTAAAACTTCCGGTTATATAGTCAGGTGATGACAGGTATCGTGCGAGGAATATGACCATGGAAAGCTTTACGAACTCTGATGGCTGGAAGGTTGAAGGCCAGAGTCTTATCCATCTCTTTGCGCCCCCTGCATGGACACCAATAACGGGCAAGAAAACGAGTATTAAGAGCACGAAAGAGAAAATCAGGAGGGGCACAGCTATCTTCTTGAGAAAAGAAGGCCTCACATTGTAGGCAAGAAACATAAACCCAAGTCCTATGAGGATTGTAAATATATGTCTCTTGAAGTAATAAAATTCGTTAACACCTTTTTTTGCAAGGGTGGGTATGATGACAGAGGTTGAACTGTATATCATGAGAGCGCCAAAGACGACGAGAATAAGCGTGGTAAGGAGAAGCAATTTGTCGTGAGTAGGGTAAAGTGAAGAGTGGCGATTAACGGATGACGAGTTTCGATCAGAAAACCGAAAGGCTAACTGCGTCTTACTCATTGTTTTATCCATCATGCCAGCTCCAGAACAATCTTTTTGAATTGCCTTCCCCTGTCTTCAAAATCCATAAACATATCAAAACTGGCACATGCAGGAGAGAGGAGGACAACATCACCTTTAACTGCTATACTTCGTGATATAAGTACAGCCTCTCCCAAGTCTTTAGCCATAGCTGTTTCAGTAAGGTCTCCGAGAGACTTCTTTATCTTCTCACGAGCCTCACCAATAAGGACGAGGGTTTTAACCCTCTCTTTTACTAAACTCCTCAAGGGTGAGAAATCTCCTGCCTTATCTCTGCCTCCTGCAATCAGGATGATGGGCTCATTAAAGCTCTCGAGGGACTTTACTACAGCACCTACGTTTGTCCCCTTTGAATCATTAACATACCTGACGCCATCTTTCTCTCTCACAAATTCGAGCCTGTGCTCTAAACCAGGAAATTCTCTCAGGGAATCCTTTATTGACTCTAAGGAGCTGCCTGCAAGGAGAGCCATGGCCGAGGCGGCCATGGCGTTCTCCAGGTTATGGACTCCCTTGATCTTTATCTCGTCGGCATGTATGAGTGGTAGGTGAGGAGTAAAGGGTAGGTCAGGTATGTTGGAATAAATTATCCTGCCTTTAAGGTAAATCCCTTCGACCTCTCTTTTTCTACTGAAGTAAAAAATACTTGGTTCATCCCCTTTACCTTTTAGCTTTTCTCTTGCAGCTTTTACTGAATCTGGGGCATCCGCATTGAGGAGCAGGAAATCTCCTTCCCTCTGGTTGTCGAATATTCTTGTTTTTGCTTCAGCGTACTCTTCGAGTGAGTGGTACCTGTCAAGGTGGTCGGGTGTGATATTGAGTATCACAGCCCCTTTGGGTCTGAAATCCTTTATCGTTTCAAGTTGAAAACTTGATACCTCAGTAACGATATAGTCAATGGAAGTCTTTTGACTTCTGACTATTTTCAGTATTTCTCCAGATAGGGCGTTCCCTATATTTCCTCCAAGGATCGTCTTGAAGCCACCTCTTCTGAGCATTACGTTAAGGAGGGTCGTTGTTGTGGATTTACCATTTGTACCTGTAACAGCAAGAAACGGTATCCGACTGCTGACTGCTGACCTCCCGGAATCGAATCGCAATGTCTGGTTGCTGGCTATCTGGTAGGCAAGTTCGAGTTCCCCAATGATGGGAATCCCTTTTTCTTTTGCCTTTGATAAGGGTAAAACACTGAGTGGAACCCCAGGACTAATTACTATCATGTCAGCTTCCACGAATAAGTCTTCAGGATGACTCCCCAGAGAAAGCCTGATGGAATGTTTAAGCTTTTCTCTCGAGTCCGTAAGCTCCTCTTCTGGCTTCCTGTCTGTTACCGTTACCTCTGCACCGAGTTCGGAAAGCAGATTTGCTGCTCCTATACCGCTTCTTCCAAGACCTACAACCGTAATTTTTTTACCCTGTATTTCCATTTATGGTTTTTTCTAAAACCCTATAATCTTTTTTACTTTTAGCAAGTGTTTTCGTTTTACCCTTTTGCTTTGCAATGGCCTTTGGTTTCACCTTCTTCCTTGCTAATTTTGTCTTTGCTTTAGACTTTGAACTCTTAGCTTTTAACTTCGAACTCTTTTTATAGGTTGCTTTTTTCACGCTTAATGCATCGTAATCTGCCTTTGTGAAATAGACAACAGGTTCTTCTTTGTTGGCTAAAATATTAAATCCCTTGTCAATAAGGGTCTCTGTCTCTTTCCAGAGATTTACCCTACTTGGACTCCCAAGAAGGGTAATGATCACCATATTTTTCTCACGCTCAGCTGCA
>JBGQMP010000019.1:0-10739 GCA_041500685.1 Thermodesulfovibrionia bacterium
AAATGACCGGTACTGCGCCATCCCCTTCATCGCTAAATACTTCGTAATAGCTGATGTCAGTGTCGTCTTCCCATGGTCTATATGACCGATCGTCCCTACATTTACATGGGGCTTTACCCTCTCGAATTTAGCCTTTGCCATCATAACCTCCGTATGAGTGAATACTTTTCAGAACGAACAATTAATCACTCAATAACTATTCAGTATTTCCCTGGAGCCCATGACCGGGATTGAACCGGTGACCTCATCCTTACCAAGGATGTGCTCTGCCAACTGAGCTACATGGGCACTAATTCATAAAGCGTGACACGTAATGAGTAATAAGTTTTAAAAATTAATTCTCTTGCTCATCACACTTTATGGAGCGGGAAACGGGATTCGAACCCGCGACCCTCAGCTTGGAAGGCTGACGCTCTACCACTGAGCTACTCCCGCACCCTAACAAAAGTTAAAAGTGAAAAGTTATAAGTTAAAAGTTTTAAACTCATTCTTATTCTTAAATTTCCTTTAACTCTTAACCCTTAACTGAAAATTTGCCTTGCAAATTTTGCTAATGGAGAGGGGAGGATTCGAACCTCCGAAGGCTGCGCCGGCAGATTTACAGTCTGCTCCCTTTGGCCACTCGGGAACCTCTCCTCTACGAGTCATAGACATGGAGCCACCGAAGGGAATCGAACCCCCGACCCGCTGATTACAAATCAGCTGCTCTGCCTGCTGAGCTACGGTGGCTTCATAGTATCTATAATTGCTATAGGCAAAAAAGAAAACACTAGTCCCTTAAAAATTAATCTTATAATTTAACAAACCTTATTATAAAATGGTCAATTTTGAAAATTCAAGAATAACTTCATTTATTTATATTTTTCTCATGAAAATGAATTTCTACGAACTCTTTGTCGTAAAATCTCAAAAGTCAATATACCTACAGCAACAGAGACATTCAGCGAGTTTATTCTGCCTTTCATTGGGAGGCTGACAAGGAAATCGCAATTGTCCTTCACAGTTTTCCTTATTCCCTTGCCTTCAGAGCCTATCACGATGGTTAAAGGTATTGTTAAGTCCAAATCCCACGCGAGCTTCCCTACCCCTGCCTCTGCACCCACTATTGTTATGCCTCTTTCCTTCATCTCCTGAATTGCATGCTTTATATTGGCAACCATTGAAACAGGAATATATTCGACAGCACCAGCAGAGGCCTTCGATACTTCAGCACCAAGAGTAACAGACCTATGTGATTGAATAACGATGCCATGGACACCTGCAGCATCTGCCACCCTCAATATGGCGCCGAAATTTCTTGTATCCTCTATGCAGTCAAGGATTATGAAAAAAGGGGGGTCTCCCCTCCTCGATGGAATTTCTAGTAATTCCTCAAGGTTTATATACGTCTTTGGTAAAACCTTTGCTGCTACACCCTGGTGTCCCTTCGGGAAATGGGCATGGAAAAAATGGATGTTGGCTCTTTTGAGAGATATATTTCTCTTTCCAGCCTCTTGCTCAATCTCAAGGATCCTTGGAGAATCCTCTTTACCGAAGGACAGAAGAATACCTTCTATGTTTCTGCCTGACCTTATTGCCTCAAGAACAGGATTCAGGCCATAAATCCATTCACTACCCGACTTTGACTTTCCAGTCAGTTCTATCCGCTTTGTCTTCAAGGATAATGCCTTTCCCTTCGAGTTCCTTTCTGATTCTATCCGCTACTTCCCATTCTTTCCTCTGCCTTGCTTCCTTCCGTTCTTTAATCTTCTCGAGGATTTCTTTTTCAGAAAGCCCTATCTTTTTCGTAACCATCAATGAGCGGTACCACTCCTCAGGTGTTCTGCCAAAAATATTCACGACCTTCCCTACTTCTGAAAGGAGTTCTCTTGCCTTCTGTAAAAGCTCCGAGGTCTTTGGACCTGAGGTTTTGCCGTCAAGAAATTTGTTTATATCCCGTATGAATTCAAAGATGTGTCCGAGGGCGCGGGCAGTATTAAAATCATCATCCATTGCCTCTTCAAATTTCTCTCTGAATTGAAGTACTCTCTCCTCAAAGTTCTTTTCAGCGTCGAGAGAGACTCCTTGCGCATCATCTTTTTCGAGAAAATCATTAATCCTGAGGATTGTTGAGTAGTATCTATCTAAAGAACTTCCTGCCTCGCGTAACTGTTCATCAGAAAATTCTATAGGACTCCTGTAATGCGTAGACAGAAGGAATAGTCTTACCACCTCAGGATCAAATTTATCGAGGATTTCCCTGACGGTGAAAAAATTACCGAGGGACTTCGACATCTTCTCTTTATCGATGGTAATAAATCCATTATGGACCCAGTATCGAGCGAAGGGCTTACCCGTAAAAGATTCCGACTGCGCAATCTCATTTTCATGGTGGGGAAAGATCAAATCTGCGCCGCCGCCGTGGATATCAAAGCTTTCACCGAGATGTTTGATAGACATGGCAGAGCATTCGATATGCCAGCCCGGTCTGCCAGCTCCCCATGGGCTATCCCACGAAGGCTCGCCTTGCTTTGATCTTTTCCACAGAGCGAAATCCATAGGATTTTTCTTCCTTTCGTCTACTTCAACCCTTGCTCCTGCTATCATCTCTTCCCTGTCCCTTTTCGATAACTTGCCATATTCCGATAACCTATCGACCTCAAAATAAACATCTCCATCAACCTCATAGGCATAGCCTCTCCCAATGAGTCCTTGAATAATATCAACCATCTCTTTGATATGCTCTGTCGCCTTAGGCTCAATATCTGCTCTTTCAACTCCGAGGGTATTCATGTCCTTGTAATACTCCTCCGTATATCTCCTTGCAATGGCATCCCATGAAATGCCCTCCTGTTTCGCCCTGTTGATTATCTTGTCATCGATATCAGTAAAATTCTTTATATATGTTACTTCGAAACCCTTATATCGCAAATACCTCCTCATGATATCAAACACAATGGCGCTCCTTGCATGACCTATATGGCAGTAGTCATAAACCGTCACCCCGCATACATACATCTTTACCTTCCCTGGAGCCAATGGTATGAACTCTTCTTTTCCGCCAGTAAGGGTGTTGTGAATCCTCATCTTCCCTCCTTTTCCCCTTAATCGCTCCATCTCATCTATCCTTTTTGTAAGGGCATCTACCTGGGACTCTACGCCTCTTAGTTTCTCTACGATTGGGTCGGGGAAATAATCCATGACCTCTATTAACCCTTCTTCAGTAGTCATCCTGATAATTTTTTTCTTCGTTATCCTGCCTGGGACCCCAACGCATACCGAATTATCCGGAACAGATTTGAGTATTACAGAATTTGCTCCTATGACCACGTTATTGCCTATTCTTATCGAACCGAGTATCTTTGACCCAGCACCTACAACAACATTATTCCCAATTGTTGGATGCCTCTTCCCTTTCTCTTTTCCTGTACCTCCGAGTACAACACCCTGGTATAAAAGGCAGTCGTCCCCTATTTCAGCTGTCTCACCAATGACCACACCCATACCGTGATCGATAAAAAATCCCGGGCCAATTTGTGCTGCTGGATGAATTTCGATGCCCGTTAAGAATCGTATGATATGTGATATAAGCCTCGGTATCACAGGGATCCCTATCTTCCACAGGAAATGATTTATCCTGTGGAAAAAGATTGCATGAAACCCAGGATAGGCAAGAATAACCTCAAGTCCGTTTCTGGCAGCAGGGTCTTTCTTAAAAACAGCTTCATAATCCCTCCTTACATTACTCCAGAAGGCCATATATGAGAATTATACAACAATTCTTAACCATTCCGCCTTTGCTTCAAAACCTATCTGATATTGTTCATAACATCCTTTGTGAGCTAACGGCTCACGACAGTTTGAGCGAAAATACCATATCCTCCTTTATCGACAATCGTTTTATGAATAAAGCTGGCTATACGACCTCATGAGATAAGAACCTTATGCTATTATATCTCTATGATGAAACCCTTCAATATCGAGCCCTCAGACATGAAAACAATGATTGCAGATCACATGGAAAAGGGCTTCCTCGAAAATATCATAGATATGTTCAAGCATGACATTAGTCTGTATGAATGTATCGGAGATCTGATAAAAGATGAAAGGCTTGTGGTAAGAATTGGGGTTTCAGCTCTCGTTGAAACACTAAAGGATGAAAAACCAGAAAATATTTCAAAGGCTATTCCTTCCATCCTTCCTCTCTTAAAAGAGCAAAACCCGGTTCTCAGAAGTGATGCTGCTTATCTCCTCGGAATGATAGGACACAAAGATGTCCTTCCCTTCCTCAGAGAAGCTGCTAACGATGCGGATGAAAATGTAAGGATTATTGCAAAAGAAGCAATCGAGGAGATTGATCCGGGTTCAGACACTGTTTGACTTGAAACCACTCATGGGGTAATATTTCAATATGCATCCACATTCTGATTTTGTCCCTCTCCATCTGCACACAGAATACAGCCTCTTAGATGGAGCGATCAGGATAAAAGAGCTCGTTGAACAGGCTGCAGCCTTCAGGATGCCAGCAGTAGCAATAACTGACCATGGCAACCTCTTTGGTGCAGTAGAGTTTTACAGGCGTGCTGTTAAGGCTGGTATTAAACCCATCATTGGCTGTGAGGTTTATATAGCACCCGGAACCCGCTTTGAGAAAAAAAATACCTCAACAATGGATGAGGCTTCCTTCCACCTCATATTACTCGCAAGAGACAACACGGGATATAGAAATCTTGTAAATCTTGTAACAAAAGCCTATACAGAGGGATTCTACTACAAACCGCGAATAGACATGGACCTCCTAACACAACACAGCGAGGGCTTAATCGGACTGACTTCATGTCTGAAGGGAGAGTTACCTTATTTTTTGCAGAGAGGGATGACCGACAAGGCGAAGGAGAAGGCCCTTCAATACAGAGACATCCTTGGCCCGGAAAATTTTTATATAGAGTTACAGGATAATGGTCTTCCTGAACAGGAAAATGTAAACAAGAGGCTTATTGAACTTGCAAGAGAACTCAAAACAGATATTGTCGCCACAAATGACTGCCATTACATGAAGAGGGAAGATGCAAAGGCTCACGATATCTTACTCTGCATACAGACTGGCACGACAGTTAAGGATCAAAATCGTCTTCGCTTCAACTCTGACAGTTTCTATTTTAAATCTCCCGAGGAGATGAAGAATGCCTTCAAAGATATCCCAGAAGCAATACTGAACACAAGGGCTATTGCAGAGAGATGTAACGTTGAGTTCAGGCTGGGCATCAACCTCTTGCCTGTATATAAACTTGAAGATAGACAAAAACCTGAGGCACTTTTAGAAAAACTTGCATTTGAAGGACTTGTTGAGAAATGTGGTCCTGAGCCAAAGGAAATCTATAGAGAAAGGCTCAGAAAAGAACTCGATATCATACAGAAGATGGGCTATGCGTCATACTTCCTCATCGTCTGGGACTTTATAAGCTATGCAAAGAACAAGGGAATCCCTGTGGGTCCAGGAAGGGGTTCAGCAGCAGGGAGCCTTGTGTCCTTTTGTCTTAGCATCACCGATATCAACCCTGTTAAATATAACCTCCTCTTCGAGCGCTTCCTGAACCCCGAGAGGATAAGCATGCCCGATATAGACGTGGATTTCTGCAAGGACAGGAGGTCAGAGGTCATCCACTATGTTGCGGAAAAATATGGCAAAGAGCATGTTGCACAGATAATTACCTTCGGGACAATGGCTGCGAGAGCAGCGATACGTGATGTTGGCAGGGCACTTGATTTCCCCTATGCAGAGGTGGACAGGATCGCCAAACTGACACCGAACACACTGAACATTACCATTGAAGATACCTTGAAGGCCGAGCCACAATTAAAGACTCTTTACGATGATAACCCTAAGATAAGGGAACTGATAGATATTGCCATGCGCCTTGAAGGTCTCTCCAGGCATGCCTCAACTCATGCTGCAGGTGTTGTCATTTCTCCAGAGCCTTTAACAAACTATATGCCCCTTTACAAAAATCCTGTGGACGGAACCATTACGAGCCAGTTTGATATGAACTCCATCGAAAAAATTGGTCTCTTGAAATTTGATTTTTTGGGACTTAAAACACTCACGGTGATAGAAAAGACTCTGAAGTACATAAAAGAAAATGGCAAAGACCTCTCGTTAAAAGATATGCCCTTCGACGATAAAAAGACCTATGAACTCTTGAGTTCAGGACATACAACCGGCATCTTCCAGCTCGAAAGTGCCGGTATGAGAGATCTGCTTGTGAAGATGTCTCCGAACAGGTTTGAAGACCTCATAGCTATCGTCGCCCTTTACAGACCAGGCCCCATGGGAAGCGGCATGATAGATGACTTTATCAAAAGGAAGAAAGGCCAGACACCTGTCAAGTATGAACTGCCACAGTTAAAGGAAATCCTCAGTGAGACTCACGGTATCATCCTGTACCAGGAGCAGGTTATGAACATTGCAAACAGGCTTGCAAACTTTACCATGGGACAGGCTGATATCCTGAGGAAGGCCATGGGGAAGAAAAGACCAGAAGAGATGGAGAAACTAAAGGAAGCATTCATACAGGGGGCACGGTCAAATGGAATCTCTGAGAAAAAGGCGACAAGGCTCTTTGATTTAATAACCTACTTTGCAGAATACGGCTTCAATAAGTCACATTCAGCAGCGTATGCACACATTGCCTACCAGACAGCCTACCTGAAAGCCCATTATCCTGTCGAGTTCATGGCTGCTACCCTGAGTGCCGATATGGATAATACAGACAAAATCGTAAAATCAATCAACGAGTGCCGGGATATGAAGATATCGATCCTTCCACCTGATATTAACCAGTCCGGACAGGAATTCAAGGTGATAGGTAATTCAATACGCTTTGGCCTCGAGGCAGTGAAGGGAGCAGGGGCATCGGCGATAGAGTCCATCATCGAATCGAGAAATTCAGAAGGGCATTATACCTCTCTCGAAAATTTCCTCCAACGTGTTGATTCGAGGAGGGTGAATAAAAAGGTTATAGAAAGCCTGATAAAGGCAGGGGCATTTGACTCCTTTGGTACGATCAGGGCAGGGGCGATGGAGCTCATGGGGCATATGCTGAATGCGAGCAGCAGGGCAACGGCTTTAGGCCAGCAAAGTATCTTCGGAGGTACCACTGAACAGACTGCAGGTAGCAATCGTGAATGGGATGAATTTGAACTACTTAAATATGAGAAAGAGGCTCTCGGCTTTTATATTACGGGCCATCCCCTCACAAAGTATGGACGACAACTCGAAAAGATTAACGTGAAAAAGACGTCCGAACTTGAGAATATATCAGATGGTGAAGAGGTCCGGATAGGTGGCATATTGAGAAATATCAAGAAGGTCCAAACAAGGTCAAAGACAGAGATTATGGCTTACTGTACACTTGAAGATGCAGAGGGGAGCGTGGAAGTGATTGTTTTCCCGCAGCTTTACAGAGCCAGCATTCCCATCCTTCAGAAAGATACACTCCTTCTCGTAAAGGGCACTATGGACAAGACAGAAAAGGGGGTCAAGATTGTCTCCACAGACATATCGAGATTAGATGAACTTGAAATGAAAGTGGGCAGAGTAGAAATAAGTTTTCGGCATCCCCTGTCGGACAGTTCAAGCCTCCATAAGCTCAGGTCCGTATTATCGGAATGCAAGGGTGAATATCCTCTTTATCTGAGGATATTCCTGAAAGACGCCGAAACATTAATATCTACAGGCATGAAAATATCATCTGACAATGAAGTTATCAGCAGGGTTGAAGAGATTGTGGGTAAAGGGGCTGTGAGATTTACATGATACGGTATTACCTTGAATTCGAAAAACCTATAGAGGAGCTCGAGCTCAAGATAGAAGAACTAAAACGCCTATCTGACGGGAAGGAAATAGACATTTCTGGTGAAATCAAAAGACTTGAGAAAAAGGCAAAGGAACTCCGTTTAGGGATATTTTCAACACTCACGCCATGGCAGAAGATACTCGTAGCACGACATCCTGACAGACCCTATACCCTCGACTATATAAACCTCATAACAGATGACTTCATCGAATTACATGGTGACAGGAGGTTCTCCGACGACCCTTCAATCGTTGGAGGCATGGCAAAGATAAAGGACATGCCTGTAATGATCATAGGCCATCAGAAGGGACGGGGAACAAAGGAAAGGATATACCGCAATTTTGGTCAGCCCCATCCAGAAGGATACAGAAAGGCGCTCAGACTGATGAAACTTGCGGAAAAATTTAAAAAACCTGTGATCACCTTTATCGATACCCCAGGCGCATATCCAGGTATCGGAGCAGAGGAGAGGGGTCAGGCAGAGGCTATCGCTACTAACCTGATGGAAATGTCGAGGCTTCGGGTACCGATAATCTCAATAGTAATAGGAGAGGGTGGAAGTGGTGGAGCTCTTGCCATCAGTGTTGCAGATAGATTATTCATGCTCGAGCATGCAATCTATTCCGTGATTTCACCTGAAGGGTGCGCTGCGATACTCTGGAAAAAGAATGGAGAGATAGGAACAGAAGATTTCTCAAAGGCAGCGAATTCACTCAGGCTAACTGCCCAGGACCTCGTGCGTTTCAAGATCATAGACGACATACTCCCTGAACCCCTCGGAGGCGCTCACAGGGACCCTGAGGGAATGGCTCAAAAGATATCAGACTTTATCTTGAAGGCTCTCGAAGAACTGAAGGCCAAAACCCCTGGAAAGCTCATTGAAGAAAGATATAAGCGATTCAGGAAAATCGGAAGTTTTCAGGAAGTCCCTTAGGATATTTCAGGCAGGTGAGTTAAGAAATATCCTTACACATTCAAAATGTTCTGTTTTAATTGGAAAGATGTGTAAATAGCAAAGCTTGTTTGAAATTGTCTTCTGCTAAGAAATACAGCTATTTAGCCTGAGTTAGATAGCCTTCCCAATCTTTCGAACACAGACGCCTCTTTCTCAGAATCTCCCAGTGCGCGATAACAGGCGGCAATGTACTGCAGTGTTTCCAGTGAATCGGAAAACTTTTGAAAGTATTCCAGTGCTTCTTCATACTGGCCCAGGTTCATATAGCTTACGCCCAGACACGTGGCCAAGGGTTCGCTCTCAGGAAAATATTTCACTCCCTCGGAGAGTATCCGTACAGATTCCTTGTATTCCCTTTGCTTTTGCTTGATAATCCCTAACCCTAGATAGGCCCTCTGGTTGGGATAGTATGACAAAGATTTCTCGTACAACCGTTGAGCAAGCTTTTCTTTTTCAGGTATAGCTTCAACTGACGCATAGTCCCCATGGCTAAAGGTCATGGCAAGCCTTGAGAGAAAATCAGCATGACTTTCATAGAGGTCTTTCTTATCAACAAGCTGGACCGCATCTGCAAACTCGGGTAGATGGTGGTAATACTCAGACCTGAGCTTCTGACCGAGGGCCAAAATCATATCCTGTAACAACCGAGGATCTGACTCAAAGTACATGATATCTTCTATCCTCTTTAACCAGACATCGTCGCTTAACTTTGTCATTCGCTTAAAGTCCTCATAAATATCTGTACCAGGGAAGATATCCAGGATATAAAAGATTGCGCTCAGGGGTTTGATCTCGTGGATCAAGTCTATGGTTTCTTGTATGGTCTCCCAGTCCTCTCCCGGTGATCCATAGATGAAGTAAGCACGTGCAAGGATTCCGTACCTGGTAGTCAGAGCAAATGCCCTTTTGATATCATCGGTCTTGATATTTTTGTTCAGCACGTTCCTAATCTTCTCTGAACCACTTTCCACTCCGTAGCTGATTTGAACGCAGCCCGCCTTCCTCATCCAGTAGAGTATCTCTTCGTCCGCAACATTGACCCGTGATATAGCGAACCATGTAATTTTCAGGTCTTTTCCAATGATCTTTTTGCAGATCTGTATTACCCGATCTCTTCTCATGGTAAAGGTGTCATCTGAGATATAGAAAAAAGTAATGCCCTTACGGTAGAGCAGCTCCAACTGCTCCACAAAGTATTCTGAGGAATGGAATCTGACCTTTCGCCCCCAAAATCTGGGGGACCCGCAGAAAGTGCAGTTAGCAGGACAGCCGCGAGAAGAGGAAAGGTGCTGGAATTCGAAATATTTTGAAGGCATGGGCAATCGGTCCAGGTCTTGAATCACTTCGGCATTGCCTGTCCTTACAACCTTTCCGTTGCTCCTGAATGCGATTCCTTTAATCTCCTTGACCCCTTCATAGTCTCCCTTTTCGATACACTGGACCAGATTGAGAAAGCTATATTCCCCCTCCCCCAAGACAGCAAAGTCTATTTCCTTGAAATGTCTCAGCAGATGTTCCCACAAGAAGGTCGTGCCAATTCCACCAAACACGATTGTTACCTCCGGAAGAACCCGTTTAGCTATTGCGGCGATATCTATGCCACCCCATCGGTTGGCATGTACGATGGAAAAGCCAATCACATCAGGCTTTTTCTCTCTGAGGATCTCCTCGATCTTGTGGGGCGTCTTGTGGATGTCATGCCAGTTCAATATTTCGACATCATATTGATTTTCCTTTAAAATGGCACCAATGTAATACAAGCCGATAGGTACCACGCGCACATCTTCAACGTGGAGCCTGTCCTCAAGAAAGTTAGGATAGATGAGGAGTATTTTCACCCACTTAACCTCATCGCTTCTTTAGCTGCGATTGATTATCAAGAAATCGATACCTTATTTGATCTAACAACCCACTTCTTTTTTAATCTTTATTTTATGATAGGGTTGGAG
>JBGQMP010000020.1:0-10616 GCA_041500685.1 Thermodesulfovibrionia bacterium
GTGAACACAACGAAAGCCACTATCTGCGGTATTGCATACATCCCGTATATGGACTGTTCCTGTGCCTTTACAATATCTGTAAGGTTTAGAGAGGACGACATGATCATTACACCGACAAGGCTCAGCCCCATTGCTATTTCATAACTGATGACCTGTGCCGATGACCTTATGCCACCGATGAATGCATATTTAGAGTTCGATGCCCACCCCGATATGAAAATTCCATAAACGCCAAGACCTGCGATAGCAAAGATGAATAAAAGGCTTACATTAATATTTGCAATTACAAAATTTGAAGAGAAGGGTATAACAGCAAGGTTTACCATAGCTGCAGCCATAAAGATGACAGGGGCGAGGTAAAATACCGGCTTATCCGCTTCTGCGGGAATTATATCTTCCTTAAAGAACAACTTTATACCATCAGCAATGGGCTGTAATAATCCGTGTGGTCCCACCCTCATCGGGCCAAGTCTCACCTGCATATGACCGATAACCTTGCGCTCAAAATAGGTCGCATATGCAACATGGAGTAAACCAATCCCGAGAACAACAACAATTTTTATTATTATGATTGCGACGTTAATTCCAAATTTAATTAATGCATCGAGTGTTGCGGGCGCTATTATATTAGTAATGGCGCTCATATTTACCTATCGCATTCACCAAGGACGATATCAATTGTTCCTATGACGGCTATTACATCCGCAACCAGATGCCCTACACTGAGTCTCGGTAAGACACCAGCATGTACAAAAGACGGTGCCCTTACCCTCATCCGGTAAGGTTTACCTGTCCCATCGCTCACAAAATAGAAACCGAGTTCCCCTTTTGGAACTTCTGTGGCAACGTAGATTTCTCCCTCTGGTACCTTCGGTCCTCTTCTAACAAACTCAAAATGCTTAACAAGATGTTCTTGGGCTTTTGTGAACTCTTCTGGTAACGGAGCTTCAGCCAATTCAGCCAGTTTTTCATCGCTCAGGCCTTTCCCACCTGGTACTATTGTTAATGCTTTAAACTTGCAGGTCGCAAAACAGGTAGCGCAACCTAAACACAATTCCTGCTTAATCGTATGAGGTTTTTTCTTTTCCCCGAAGATTGCTTTTGCAGGACATGCCCTCAGACACATGCCACACCCTTTACAGGCTTTTTCCTTAATATAAAATGCATGTGCTTTAGTGGGATGGGTGATAGGAAACATTTTATCCTTCGGTTGGAGGGTAAATTTGGGGGCATCTGCCATAACTGGACCTGGAGGTAATTTTTCGATACACTGCCGGATTATCTTGTTCGACTGCCTCATTTCCAGCATCCTGCAGCGGTATCTGTCGTAGGTATCACCCTCTGTCCCGATAGGTACTTCAAAATCAACCTTATCATAGGCATCATAGGGAGCATGTTTTCTCACATCATAAGGGACACCGGAGCCCCTTAATGTTGGCCCGGTGAGTCCCCAGTTTACTGCTTCTTCTGCTGAGATTACCCCGATTCCTATGGTCCTCTTAAGCCATATCCTGTTCTTGTCAATGAGTGTCTCATATTCCAGAATCCTTGATGGGAATTCATCAGTAAATTGATAAAGGCTGTCAAGGAATTCTTGTGGCACATCGTTTCGTACACCACCAATCCTTGGATAGGTAACAGTAAGTCTCGCACCGCAGATCATCTCAAACAGTTCAAGGATCCACTCCCTTTCCCTGAAGCAATAGAGGAATACTGTCATTGCACCGATATCAAGGGCATGGGTTGCAAGCCAGAGGAGATGGTTTGATATCCTTGACATCTCTCCGACAATTGTTCTTATGAATTTGGCCCTCTCAGGAGCTTCTATGTCGAACAGTTTTTCAACGGCAACGACATACCCAATATTATTCGACATTGCAGAGACATAATCCATTCTGTCTGTAAGAGGCAGTGCTTGGAAGAAACTCAGACTCTCACCAAGCTTTTCAATACCCCTATGAAGGTAGCCTATATAGGGTGTAACCTTAGCAATTATTTCGCCGTCCATATCAAGTACGAGTCTTAAAACACCATGGGTTGCTGGGTGCTGTGGCCCCATATTGACATTCAGTTCTCTTGTCTCGAAAATCTTCTCTACCTGTTCCATTCTATTCTTCCCATTCGTATTCTTTTAATTCCTTAGATCTGTTGAGCACCTCAATAAAACCATGCCAATCTTTCTCAGGTTCAGGACCTTTCAGAGGATAGTCTTTCCTCAATGGGTGTCCTTCCCAATCCTCAGGCAAAAGAATCCTTCTGAGGTCAGGATGCCCTTTGAATACTATTCCGAACATGTCAAAACATTCCCTTTCATGCCAATTTGCACCTACCCAAATAGCAGTAACAGTTCGGATATTCGGGTCGTTCTCCGGGACTTGTGCCCGTATTCTTATTTTATGATGATGCCGTATGGAGTAGAGATTATAGACTACCTCGAATCTCGGATCCTTTTTCGCATGGTAGTCAACACCACAGAGGTCCTGAAGGTGGTCGAAAAGCAAAAGAGGATCATCATGGAGATATCTGCAGATATCTACAATCCTCCCTTTTTTTACAATAACAGAGACCTGATCCCTGAAATTGGTAACGTCGACTACTTCGTCGGGGAACTTTTCCTTTATCTTTTCCGCTATCTCTGTTGGATCCTTCCCCTTGTATGGAAGAGATATTCTTACTTCTACTACCGCCAAGGACTCCACCTCGCTTGTTCTTTGCGTATTTTTTCTTGAAGTTTCATCATTCCCTCGATCAGTGTTTCAGGTCTCGGAGGACAACCGGGAACATAGACATCAACAGGGAGAAAGGTATCACAGCCTTGTACTGTATTGTATGTTCTAAAGATTCCGCCAGTGCATGCACAGCTTCCCATTGCAACCACATACCTCGGTTCGGGAATCTGGTCATAAACCCTCCTGACAACAGGGGCCATCTTCTTTGTGACGGTACCAGCAACAATTAAACAATCTGATTGTCTTGGTGAACCTCTGAATATGATGCCAAACCTGTCAAAGTCATAATGTGCTGCGCCGGCGGCCATCATCTCAATTGCACAACAAGCGAGGCCGAAGGTTGTAGGCCATATTGACGATAATCTTCCCCAGTTAATGATTTTGTCAAAGGTGGTGATAATGACATTCGGAGGTAATATCTTTGTTCCTTCTTCTACCTGAATAAGGCCAACTGTTGATGTATCAATCAACATCTCCTACCCCCTGTTTTTATTTTAATCCCACTGGAATGCTTCTTTTCTCCAGGCGTAAATATAACCGACGAAAAGGATTACGATGAAGATAACCATTTCTATAAATGCGTACAGCCCGATTTTATCGAATACTACAGCCCATGGATAGATAAATATCGCCTCAACATCGAACACCACGAAAAGCATGGCAATAACGTAAAACCTGATGGAAAATCGATAGCGTGGTTCCCCCTTAGGAGTAATACCTGATTCATAAGGCATGAGCTTTTCATGATAGGGCTTTTTTGGTCTGAAAATCATACCGAGTAGTAAGGCACCAAGACCAAAAGCTGCCGCGATCAAAATAAAAATAAGAACTGGTAAATATTCTGATGGTAAATAGGTTCCAGGCATAAGCGTTTATTTTTATACTTAAAAGTACCAGCCCTTGTCAAGTTAAAAATTTACATTAGTTTAAAAGGAAGGATGAAATTCTGGAAATCCACAGAAACAAAGTGCTATAATGTTTGGCCATTATGTCCTTGAGCGTTTCCATTTTAAGAGAAGTAACACCCGATGAAAAAAGGGTGGCTTTGGTACCCGAGTCTGTTAAAAAGCTTACAGACAAGGGTTTCAAGGTATATATTGAAAGAGGAGCAGGTGAGAATGCACGCTATCCTGATTCATCGTATAGAGAATCTGGTGCCGAAGTCTTAGAGAGCACCAGAGAAGTTTTATCCCTCGCTCAAATCATTCTCAAGGTTCAACCTCCAACACCTGAAGAAATAGATGCAATCTCCCCTGGCAGTTTTGTGATCGGGCTTCTGCAGCACTACAAATATCCAGAGAGAGTAAAGAAGATGGCTGGAAAAAATATCAATGCCTTTGCAATAGAACTTATTCCACGGATTAGCAGGGCACAATCGATTGATGCCCTTTCCTCTCAAGCTGCCGTTGCCGGATACAAGGCAGCAATTATCGCTGCAAACCTGTCAAGCAGATTTTTCCCTATGCTTACAACGGCTGCAGGAACAATTAGACCGTCTAAGGTTCTGGTTATAGGGGCTGGGGTTGCTGGTCTTCAGGCTATAGCAACTGCCAGAAGGCTTGGCGCAGTCGTAGAAGCCTATGATGTGAGAAAGGCAGCAAAAGAAGAAATTGAAAGCCTCGGTGCAAGATTCCTTGAATCTCCCGTTGTTGCTGAAGGAGCAGGAGGATACGCAAGAGAACTTACGCAAGAGGAAAAAGATACGCAACACAAATTCATGGCTGACAATATTGGGAGGGCTGATGTTGTGATAACGACAGCCCAGGTGCCAGGCAGAAAGGCACCGGTCATTATTACCAGAGACATGGTCGATAAGATGAAACCTTCCTCTGTTATCGTTGATATCGCTGCGGAAAATGGCGGAAACTGCGAACTTACCAAACCGGGTGAGACTTTGGAGTATAAAGGTGTTCTTATATATGGACCTTTAAACCTCCCAAGCACTTTAGCTACCCATGCGAGCGAGATGTATTCAAAAAATCTCGTCAATTTTTTGAACCTCCTCACGAAAGACGGGAAAACCCTCGATGTGGATTTCAACGATGAAATACTCCAGAAATCCTGCATAACGTATAAAGGCGAGACAAAGATATAGGAGGCTTTTGAAATGAGCGAAATATGGATTGCCCTCTACATTTTTATCCTTTCCGGGTTTACAGGTTTTGAGGTTATATCAAGAGTACCTGTTATCCTTCATACCCCCCTCATGTCAGGAACAAACTTTATTCACGGGATCGTTTTAGTCGGAGCCATGGTTGTCATGGGGAGGGCTGAAACTACGACGGAGTTGATCATCGGTGCTCTCGGTGTATGGCTTGGTGTCCTGAATGTTGTAGGCGGGTTTGCGGTGACGGACAGGATGCTGGAGATGTTTAAGAAGGGGAAATGAGATTATGGAAAACCTCGTTAAAGCCACTTATCTTGTAAGCACTATATTTTTCATTCTCGGTTTGAAGATGCTCTCATCCCCGGCAACGGCCCGTCGTGGCAACCTCTTAGCCGGCCTCGGGATGATTTTGGCAATAACCGTCACATTTTTTATACCGAGCATGAAACACCAATTGCTCATGATCCTGATAATCTTAGTGGGTACTGTTATAGGGTGGGTTTCAGCCAAAAAAGTTCCCCTTACAGATATGCCTCAAATGGTAGCTCTCTTCAACGGTATGGGAGGGGGTGCTGCTGCTGTCATTTCCTATCTCGAGCTTTCCAGAGGCGAAGTCACTTCCGGGCTAAAATTTTTGGCTATCAGCGGAGGTTTGATAGGGAGTTTCTCCTTTAGCGGGAGTATCGGGGCATTTATGAAACTTCAGGGTCTTATGAAAGACAGACCGATCACCTATCCATTACAAAAGCCCTTTCATGCTGTCTTATTTTTGCTGTCCCTCGTCCTGGGTTATTTTGTTCTCATACAATCAACATCATCTTTCCAAGGCGTACTAAACGTCTTAAATCTCTTCTTTGTATTGCCTCTTTCACTGGGTCTCCTTTTGACTCTCCCTATTGGCGGCGCTGATATGCCTGTTATCATAGCGCTTTTTAACGCATTAACTGGTCTTGCTGTAGGGTTTGACGGTTTCGCCATCGGTAATCAAGCTATGATGGTGAGCGGAACCATCGTGGGTGCCTCAGGTAGCCTCCTTACTTACCTCATGGCAAAGGCGATGAATAGGTCTATTCGCAATGTTCTCTTCGGGGCCTTTGGGAAAATCCGTGAGCACGGAGTCGCGAAGGAAATGAAGCCGAGGGAAATTGAAGATGCAGCGATAATGATTGGATTTGCAAGGAAGGTTATTGTGGTACCTGGGTACGGATTGGCGGTAGCCCAGGCACAGCACAAATTAAGGGAGTTTATGGATATATTGGAAGATAAGGGTGTGGAGATAAAGTTTGCTATACATCCGGTAGCTGGAAGGATGCCCGGCCATATGAATGTTCTCCTTGCAGAGGCCAATATCCCTTATGATAAGCTCCATGACCTCGAGGAAATTAACTCTGAATTCCCAACAGCAGACGTTGCTTTAATTGTTGGAGCAAACGATGTAGTGAACCCTGCTGCTGAAACGGATCCCTCGAGCCCCCTATACGGAATGCCTATCCTTAAGGCTTACCAGTCAAAAAATGTTCTGGTAATAAAAAGGGGGAGGGGTAAAGGTTTTGCAGGAATTGAAAACGACCTCTTTTTTATGGATAACACCTATATGCTTTTTGGAGACGCACAGGATATGCTCGGCAAATTGGTCCAAGCGTTAAAGAAGATTTAACTTTCCTCCATTCCTTATTGTCCGTGTACGCCGTGCTCTTCTTCTTCTTCCTCCTCTTCAAACCCAGTAAACATCGCTACGATATGGGCAAAGGTCGTGTGTCCAAGGGTGGCTAAATAAAAATGGACAATGATAAAGGCACTGAAGAATATCCAGAGAAGTACATGTATCGTATCTATTATTTGAATCCCACCTGCAAGGTTAACGAACCGCGAAAAGAGTTTTGGATCCCAGAGGAGAAGCCCAGTAATCAATTGTAAAGGAATAAGCAACGCCATAATCATGAGATAAGATATCTGCTGCATGGGGTTAAACTTGTGGTCAAATGTGGAATGATGGGGGTTATGATCACCGACCATGATACCCAACCCGTAAAACTTGGCCTGCCGTATGCTTTTTTTGGCAAACTCTACCGGATGGTGTAACGGTGGGATATATATTTTTATGTTTCCTGTAAGGAGGTAATAGACAAGCCATATGAAATAGTTTGCTATGAGAATAAACCCGGTCCAGCTATGGATATTCACAGCCGTCTCAAAGGAGAATAGATGCATGACATTGCCGAATCTGATTTGAGCCCCTGTAACAATCAGGATGATAAAGCCTCCTGCGTTGATCCAGTGCCAGATCCTTATAGCTAACGGATGAAGATATATCTTTTTCATTTCTTACCTCCCTTCCCCATCCTTTTTAATGACCGAAGGGGTGAAGTTATTATTCTCAATGTAATATGGCCTATCGGAACGGCTACCCCGCCAATTAAGGCAATGATAAAGAGGATATCCCAAAGCTTCACGTTTGTACTACCGAGGACGTAGAATTTACTCGCTGGCAAAATTGTATAAACAGATTTTAATTCTTTCCCGAGTACTCCTTGTTTAGCATTGAAGACAGTTGGCTGTCCATCAGCCTTTCTAACAACGATGAAGATATCTTTAAAGAATGGAGAATCAGGGTTATGACAGACCCCGCAATCCTTTAAAGCCTTCGTTTTCTCAGCAATTTGATGTGCGTCTGTTGCTTTCAGGACATCCATTTTCCCTATTAGAGTTGTTGTTACGCCTTTTGAATATAAGTGTTTGAAGAGGTTCCATACCTCAGGGGAGTCGATGCTGCTATCCCCATTAGCATCTATTTTAGCCTTTAATCCGGCAGGGTCTGTCTCATACAATTTGATTAATTCTTCCTCTGGGAAAGGTTTCCCTGTCTTCCTGTCGTAAAGATTGAGATAAATTCCGCGTCTGGCTTCTGGAGCATGGCAGGCAGCGCAAGCAACGGTATTAAAATGCAGTGCTGAGAAGGTACGTAATGTGATAGGAGGGTTGTAGAGCCACTTTTTGTGCTTGTCTTCAGCATTCTTATGACATGCAAGGCATGCATCCTTTATTTTCGCTGTCATTTTCGTACTCTGGACATCGTGTGCATTGTGACAGGATGAACAGACAGGGGCATTCTGATCCCCTTTCATTCTTGCCTTGTTATGAACGCTTGCTTCATATGAGCTTTTCATATCTCCGTGACATTTATTGCAAGATTCTAGCCCTATGTCTTTTCCTGTTTTTGTTACTGAATGGAAGCCATGGCAATCTGTACACGCAGGTGCTGTTAGGTTACCACTCTTGAGCAAAGAGAGATGGATGCTACCTTTATACTTGGTATTTGCATCAGAGTGACACCTCCCGCACATATCTGAAGTAGTGATGGAATAATCGCGCCTGCCCTTAAAAACCCTTACCGGATGTTTACTCTTTGAAAACTCTGTATGGCACTCAGTGCACCGGAGTTTTCCGTGTACAGAACTTCTCAGAGATAGTTCGTCTACAAAAACAGAAACAGACCCGCCACCCTTAAAGGACATGCTCAGTTTACCCTTATGACAAGAAAGACAGTATTGGGTTTCCGGTGCGCCGGCTTTTTGGGCTACTATCCCTTTTATGGAATGGGAACCATGACATTCAACACATGCAGCTTTTGCCAACAGAGAACTATGCACAGGACTTTTTCTTAGTTGTTCATCTGAGTGGCAAATTGAACATGACTTTGTTACAAGAGCAGAATATTCCCTTTTGTTCTTGAAAGTTCTTACCGGATGTTTCGTCGTCGAAAAAACTGTATGACAGGTACTGCATAAAAGACTCCCATGTACAGAGCTTTTATAAGCTGATTCATTTATAGAAAGGGATAAGGCCTCACCACTACTCAAGGCCATGCTAAGGGCATGTCTATGACATGTAAGACAGTACTGGATTTCAGTGATGCCTTTTTTCCACTCTGCCATCTTTTTTATATTATGCGAACCATGACACTCGACACATACGGCCTTTGTAATTACAGAACTATGTATGGGGATTTTTTTTAGCTGGTCATCAGGATGGCACATTGAGCATACCCGGGAGGCATTTACAGAGTATTCTTTTTTGCGTGTAATCTGCTTTTTTTTCTGTACATGGGCTGCCAAATAACCTGTATGGCAGCCGTTACAGCCAATGCTGCTATGGACAGAGTTAGCGAATTCCTCTTTATCTATGTAGAGAGGCAAGACCTCTTTATTCTCCAAAATCTTGTACATTTCTCTATGTGAGTGGCAGGTTAGGCACACCTTTGCTTCATCCGAAAGAACATCTTTTACAGTACTGGCATATAAAGGGAAGATCATGAAGACAAAAAACAGAACTATTGCTATATTTTTTCTGTCACCCATTATACCCCCATAAAGTTTTATGGATTTATAGATTTCAGAGTCTAAATAATCGGGATGACTTTATCATAATCTTGAGGCAAAATGCAAGTATGAAGTTTGCCATTTTTGACACATATGCTCCCCTTACGTATAATCTGGTATGGTCCTTCTGAGCTCGTGGTTCGCATGCTTAAACACAGGGTATGATTTAGGGAAGAGAGGAAGAGTAGGAGGGCATTCAGAAAACGAGAGGTAACGACAGTTGATTCCCTATAAAGACGATAATCCTACAAGCACCTCACCCTTCATTACGGTGGGTATTATCGCACTCAACATACTCATATTTTTATATGAGGTTGTGTCTCCATCAGGCATGGGAAAGCTCGCCTATACCTACGGCGCAATCCCTCACGATATCTTGACCTTCGAAAAGGTCAAACCGATCCATCCAGCGCTCACAATCCTCTCTGCTATGTTCATGCACGGAGGAGTTTTTCATATTGCAGGTAACATGCTTTATCTATGGATTTTCGGTAATAACATAGAGGACAAATTAGGTCATATACGGTTTATTGTCTTTTATATCTTCTGTGGAATTGTTTCTGCCTATGCCAATGCACTTGCAGATCCTCAATCTCATATCCCCATGATTGGAGCAAGCGGTGCAATATCGGGTGTGCTTGGGGCCTATCTGCTTCTTTTCCCCAGAGCAATGGTGCATACCCTCGTATTTTTAGGTTTCTTTGTAACCGTTATTAAAATTCCTGCCCTGGTAGTTATAGGATTCTGGGCCATCATACAGCTTATCAATGGCTTAATAAGTACAGGGCTTGCCAGAGAAGGTGGAATCGCATGGTTTGCCCATATAGGAGGATTTCTTGCTGGTCTCCTTACAATAAAACTCTGGCAACCAAAGAGGACCAAGAGATGGTAGTGCTGTGCCCGGGCTGCGAGATAAGACTCAAGATTGATGCGCTTAAAGGATCGATGTTTAAATGTCCTCAGTGCTGTAAAATCTTTGTTTTTAAAAAATCCATAGCCTTACCAAAGGAGGGAATCAATCAGGGTAAAATCCTCGTTGCACACTCAGATCCTGCTGTCATGCATGGAATAACATCTCTTTTAGCGAAAAACGGTTATCAGACAGTAACATCCTCTGACGGAATATCTGCGATAGTAATGGTAATCAAAGAGTTTCCTTTCCTTACCATTATTGAAGAGGACCTTCCAAAGATCAACGGTTTTGAGGTATGCAAGAGAGTGAGGTCGAAGACTAAGATGGAAGAGGTAAAGTTTTTATTTGTTGCTTCGACATATGCTGGGCAATATAGAGAGTTCCCGCTTTTTTGTGGTGCCCGCCACTATATCGAAGACAACCGCATAACAGAACTCCTCATAGAAAAAATTAACGAAATCAAAGACAAGGAAAACTGAAGAAATGGA
>JBGQMP010000021.1:0-10577 GCA_041500685.1 Thermodesulfovibrionia bacterium
CTCATAATTCATATTATCGTCTGCTTTTTTCTTATAGCTATAGTCCTTCTTCAAAGTGGTAAAGGCGCAGAGCTCGGTGCAGCTTTTGGAGGTTCAAGCCAGACACTTTTTGGAAGTCGGGGTGCCGCAACATTTTTAAACAAGATGACTACTGTTGCTGCGATTCTTTTCATGATTACATCTCTCACATTAGCTGTTATTACTGCTAAAGGCGGCTCCGTCGTTAAAAAGTCTCCTGTGACAGAGGAGAAGAGGTCAATACCAGCAGCACCCGGGCCAATGCAAGGTGGGGGTGTGCAACCAAGTCAAGCACCTATACATCAGCAAGGATCACAACCACCAGCACCAGCAAAATAATACGTGAGACTTAAAATACTTCTCCTCTTTATCGCTTCTTCCTTTTTGTTCTTTACTCCTGGATGTACTCGTGAACCCGATATCAAAAAGCCTAATACCATTACTATAGGGTTTCTTGCCGATGCAAAGAGGCTCCTTCCTTTACTTGCCTCGGATAGTGCATCCGGTGAAATAAGTGGCCTTATTTATAACGGACTGACTAAATATGATAAGGACATAAAAGTAGCCAGTGATTTGGCTGAGTCATGGGATGTCTCTCCTGATGGTCTTCAGATAACATTCCACCTCAGAAAGGATGTCAAATGGCATGATGGTACAGAATTTACTGCAGATGATGTCTTGTTTACCTATAAGACTGTAATAGACCCTAAGGTTCCCACTCCATACAGCAGTAATTATGGTCCTGTAGAAAAGGTCGAGGTACTAGACAAGTATACTGTGAGGATCTTCTATAAAGAGCCTTATGCGCCAGCACTTGAATCTTGGGGCATGGGAATAATACCTAAACATATACTTGATGGAAAAGACATAACTTCTGAAAATTACAGTAGAATCCCCATTGGAACAGGGCCATATACATTGAAAGAGTGGGTGACAGGTCAGAAGATGGTCCTGGAGGCATTCGATGATTATTTTGAGGGAAGACCGGGGATTGATAAGTATATTGCGAGGGTTATTCCAGACACAGCTACTATGTTTCTTGAACTGAAATTTGGGGGGATAGACTTTATGGGTCTTACACCCCAACAGTTTAAACTTCAGGCAAATTCAGAATTCTTCAAAAAATACTTTCAGAAATTCAGATATCCAGCTTTTGGATATACCTATTTAGGATATAACCACCGTGACCCGCGGTTTTCGGATAAGAGAATCAGGCAGGCCATTACCTATTCCATCAACAAGGAGGATATTATTGCAGGTGTCCTCCTTGGATATGGTACACCCTGTACTGGCCCTTTTCCACCAGAATCATGGGCATATAATCCAGATGTAAAAGACCTCGAATATAACCCTGAGAAGGCATTGGTACTTTTTGCCCAGGCAGGATGGAAGAAAGGAAAGGATGGTCTCCTTGAAAAGAATGGTGAACCCTTCAGTTTTACTGTCCTTATCAATCAGGGCAATGATGCGAGGCTAAGGACAGCCCAGATAATACAGGAGAACCTTAAAAAGGTGGGGATTGAAATGAAGATAAGGGTTCTTGAATGGCAGACAATGCTTCATGAATTTATCGACAAGAAGCGCTTTGAGACAGTCATTTTGGGATGGGCTTTGTCGAGAGACCCTGATGCCTATGACATCTGGCATTCTTCAAAGACCAAGGAAGGGGAATTCAATTTTATTTCATACAAGAATGAGGAGGTAGATAGGCTTTTGCTTGAGGGAAGGCGCACGTTTGATATGAAGAAAAGGAAAAAGATTTACCACAGAATTCATGAGATCTTAGTTGATGACCAGCCCTATACTTTTCTTTATGTCCCCGATGCCCTTCCCGTGCTTCACAAAAGATTCAAAGGTGTAGAGAAGGCACCACTTGGCATATGGTATGACTTTATACACTGGTATCTGCCTAAGAATAAAAATGAGTGGTATAAATAACAATGTGGTTGTGATAGCTGTGAAATTAAAAACTGTTCTTAAAAAAGCCATTACTCAATATAAAAAATACAGGTCTCCAGAGGTGACAGCAGCAGTGCTTTCACTGAATGAAAAGTTCTTTGAGATTAAATTTTCAGGACCTTTCTGCTGGACCTGTGGTTTCCATGATTACTTTGATGACCTGAGAGTTTTTTCTTGTCTATATTCCGCTAAAAGTTAATTGTGAAGTTGCTGTCAAGATGATTTAATATCCTCATCTCCGGGTTCATCTATATGTTCTCTTTTCTTTTTCAACATTCTCATGAAGCCGTATACTGTCGCCAAAGCGGCAATGAAAAATAGTATTCCATATAGGTTGCTGCTGAGATATGGAAACCATGCTTGCCTTTTCTTAAGATAAGCCTGCCATTTCTCATCGAGTTCTGATGTTGTAACTGCAAGCCCCTTTTGGATGGAGTCATCAAGGGGATACCCTTCCTTCAGATATGCAAGAATCTGCAGGATCCCCCGTTTACCAAACTCACTTTCGATATACTCAACGATACTTTTGCTTTCTTCGTAGGCAAGGATAATGTCCTCTGGAGGAAATCTAACGAGTTCTCTTATACCTATAAGCCTGCCAGAGACGGTGGCGTTCTGGAGTGATCTCTTGCCATCTTCTGTCATGAACTCAGCGATGCCCCCACTTGCCCACTGGCAGACGCCCTCATCAAGCCACCTTGGCAGACTTTCAATATTGCGGTGAATAAGGAGGTGACACAATTCGTGTTTTAACGTTGACTCAAGCGAAAAGGGTTTAGCATAAACCCTTGAGGTGTCAAGGACAATGAGGTTTCTTTGGGGGACGGCATATGCAACAAATATATCACTTCCGGTATTCCTCTTAATGTTCTCTCCTCCTCTGTCCAGAAGCACAGTGGGCCTGAAGTCTACTCCCCACCCCAAGTTCTCAGTGAGTTCTGACTTAACAGATGGATATACCTTCGCGACCTCTTCTGCGGCAGCTGCCTGGTGCTCTTCAAAAATTACTATAACCTCCTCGGTCTGAAGAACTTTATTTTCCGCAGGAAGGGGGTCCAATAAAATAAGGAGTAGAAAAATAAACAACAAAAAGGATCGACTTAAATTTTTCATTATCCGAAGGCAATACTATTGTTGCTTTTTTGGATTAGCAAAGCACGGTCGAGGAGAAGATAAATCCCAATTAACAATTTAAGAGATAGGATTGCAGCAGTAACGGTCATTAATAATTATACAATGCATTTGGAAAATTGTCGGTGAGAATTTACCTTTTAATCAGCGACTTGTTATAAAGCAAAAGATAGAAGATTCCTTTGTCAACTTCACACTCAGGGTATTTTCGTTACATGCAGAGTACACCCTGCAAGTCCTCAGGCTCGGCACACGATAAGAAATGATGATTACCGTTTACTAACAATGATTTTACTCTGGTCATTACATTTCATAGTAATAATATGGGAAGTGGAGCCTGTCTAAAAACTCATTATTTGTCACCCTGAATTTATTTCAGGGTCTAACAACTCATTTAGATGTTGAAACAAGTTCAGCATGACATATTGCACTTATTATAAGTTTTTAGACAGGCTCAGTGTTCCTTATCTGTTCACTTATCTGTTCAGATTTGGCTGTCACAAGAAGTACGTCATCGAGTGTTAATCCTATCAGTTCACGGGAGGGCAGGACTGTATAAATAATTATATGAACAGTTTATGATAAAATAAAAATTCTGGTTATGACAAAATCCATACGCAATTTTTCAATCATAGCCCATATCGATCACGGGAAGTCAACCCTTGCTGACAGACTGCTGGAATATACCGGTGCACTCAGTGAAAGGGAGATGACTGCCCAGGTTCTTGATTCAATGGACATTGAAAGAGAACGGGGTATTACCATTAAAGCTCATGCAGTAAGGCTTCACTATGTTGCCGATGACGGGAAGGATTACATACTGAATCTTATAGATACACCCGGACATGTCGATTTTTCTTATGAAGTATCGCGGAGCCTTGCTTCATGCGAAGGTGCACTCCTTGTCGTTGATGCTTCCCAGGGTGTTGAAGCACAGACTCTTGCGAATGCGTATCATGCCATGGAGCATAATCTCGAAATAGTTCCAGTAATCAATAAGATAGACCTTCCGGCAGCAGATCCTGATAAAACAAAAGACCAGATAGAAGATGCCATTGGTATTGACTGTTCCGATGCTATTCTTGCCAGTGCGAAAGAAGGGACAGGGACAAAGGAAATCCTCGAGGCGATCGTGAGAAAGATTCCTGCTCCAAAGGGAGCCGATGCGAAACCTCTCAAAGCTCTTATCTTTGATTCATGGTTTGACAATTATCAGGGTGTTCTTGTTCTTGTAAGACTCTTTGATGGAAGTGTTATGCCGGGAAAACATATCCGCATGATGGCAACCGGAGGCGTCTTTGAAGTGTCCCAGGTAGGGATTTTTACACCCAAGATGGAGCCTGTTGAAATGCTTTCAGCAGGAGAAGTCGGCTACATCTTTGCAGGAATCAAACGGGTTACTGATACAAAAATAGGGGATACCATAACAGATGATGAGACACCTGCAAAAGAACTCTGTCCGGGATATAAAGATATCAAACCGATGGTCTTCTGCGGTCTTTATCCGATGCAATCGCATCAATACGAAGCTCTCAGGAATGCATTGGACAAGCTGAGGTTGAACGATTCATCTTTCGTATATGAACCGGAGACGTCTCTTGCCCTCGGGTTTGGCTTCCGGTGTGGTTTTTTAGGTCTCCTGCATATGGAGATTATAAGGGAGAGACTCGAACGCGAGTTTGATCTTTCGCTTCTGAGTACAGCACCAACAGTTGTCTACAGGGTAACAAAACCTGATAAAGAGGTTCTGCACATTGAGAACCCGGCTCTTCTTCCTGAGAGATTCGATCTCATCGAAGAGCCTTTTGTCCTTGCGACTATTGTCATGCCCTCTGATTTCATAGGTCCGATTTTAGATCTCTGTCAGGAAAAAAGTGGAATTCAAAAGAGCTTCACCTATATCGCGAAAGACAAAATCAGGGTGGAATATGAACTTCCGTTGAACGAAATTCTCTGGGACTTCTATGACAGGTTAAAATCTCTCTCAAAAGGATATGCGTCCATGGATTACGAATTCAACGGATACCGGGAATCCGATCTTATCAAATTAAATCTTCTTCTGAATGGAGAGGTCGTTGATGCGCTCTCTTTGATAGTCCACAGAGATAAGGCTTATTACAAAGGCCGTGAGCTGACAGAAAAATTGAGGGATATCATTCCGCGGCAGATGTTTGAGGTTGTTATTCAGGCTGCAATCGGTAATAAAATTATTGCAAGAGGGAGCGTCAGGCAGATCAGAAAGGATGTCCTCGCAAAATGCTACGGCGGCGATATAACCCGCAAGAGAAAACTGATTGAGAAACAAAAAGATGGGAAAAAGAGGATGAAGCAGTTTGGTAAGGTCGAACTGCCCCAGGAGGCATTTCTGGCAGTGCTGAAGATCAAATAGCGAAATGAAATTTTTAAACTTATTGTTACAAGTAGGTCATTCCGTACTTGATGCGAATCCAGGGTTTCCCGTGGAAACTGGAATCCAGTTCATTTATTAGTTCCCTGCTTTTGCAGGGACGGTGTCTGGATTCTCTACGAGTCGTAGACCTGCTTTCGCAGGAATGACGAAAAAGCTACTAAGAAGTTTATAAGTAAGGACACATTCTAACACCCTCCCGTCAGTCCTCTCCTCTCCTCGGCGAGTCGCCTGAGGCGACCATCAAGGGAGGGGAAGGAATAACGTTCCTCTCCCCTGGTGGGAGAGGGAAGGGAGAGGGGGTCTGGTTTTACTTATGAATTCCTTAGTAAGACTCAGTCTCATTAATGAATTCATTGACACCTCCTCCAAGATTAAGGGGATTACATAAATAAAAATGGCTGATTCAATTTACATCCATATCCCTTTCTGTATTAAAAAATGCATTTACTGTGATTTCTTTTCTGTGCCTTATGATGAATCGACAGCATATGCATACGCCTGTGCACTCTGCAAAGAGCTATTTCTCAAAAAACATTTGGCGGGAAAATTAAAGTCGGTTTATATCGGCGGCGGTACCCCTTCCCTTTTGCCTGGTGAATGCTTCAGACAAATTTTCTCATGCTTAAAAGATAATTATAAACTTTCTCCCAGCACAGAACTTACAGTGGAGGCAAATCCTGGTACGCTCTCTGAATCCAAAATATACTTGCTCCTTTGTCTTGGTGTAAACAGGCTGAGTATCGGGGTACAGTCATTTAATAATGAGGAACTGAAAGTTCTCGGCAGAATTCATACATCTGAGGAAGCGTTACGGTCAATCGCACTTATCGGAAAAGCAGGCTTGAGGAATTTTTCTATTGATTTGATATACGGAATTCCCGCTCAGTCCTTCAATTCATGGTGTGAGTCGCTTTCAAAGGCTGCTGAGTGTTCGCCTGCACATATTTCTACCTATGAACTAACGCTTGAAAAGGGAACAATCTTGTTCGATTTAATAGGTAATCCCCCTTTGCCCCCCGTTAGTAAAGGGGAGGGTGAGAGTAAAGTCATGCAAGTCTTTTCCGAATGCCCCCCTTTGGCAAGGGGGGGTGAAGGGGGATTTTCGGGTAACCTTAAAATGCCTCCTGAAGATTCAATTCTCGATATGTATAACTATACAATCGACAGCATGGCAAATAACGGCTACGAACATTATGAAATATCGAACTTTGCAAAACCAGGATTTCAATGCATCCATAATCTCAATTATTGGAACAGAGGCGAATATATCGGCGCAGGTGCTGGGGCTCATTCGTTTATAAACGGGTTGAGATCAAGAAATGTTGAGGATATTCATAAGTACATAAATCAGTTGAGTAGAGGTGTTATCCCTGAAGAGGATAAAATATACCTTACATTACAGGATAGTCTCAGGGAATGGATATTCCTCGGGCTCAGGAAAACACAGGGAATCAGCATTAAACGTGCCCAAAACGAAGGATTAGATATCCTGCTTGCTTGCAGGGAGATGATCGATAGCGGTCATATTGAGGTGAGAGATGATGCATTCAGACTAACCCGTAAGGGTGTTGTGATATCCAATACCATAATCGCAAAATTGTTTTACAATTTGTGGGAAAAAGAGGACGATCACAAACGGCAATAGACAGTGTCAGGTCTATTTACTTAGCATTCCCCTCTTTCACGGAGGATCCTGCTTATTGAAGTAAAGTGCATTTCCAGATAGTCGGCTACCTCCCGCTGTCGATATCCGTGTCGTTGCACTGCCTCTGAGATCTTTTTATTCCTCTTGCTGATATCCTTGAGGATGCTTTTTGAAAAGATTTTCTCAAGGCTCGGCCTGTCTATATATCTCTGACTTTTCGGGAGTTCAGCAATATCTTTTTTCCCTCTGAGGTAATCTGTGAGAGTGGCTGTAAACTCCTCCTCTCCAAGAATGCTTTGAGCCCTGACTGTTTCCCATATCGATTCCTGCTTTATACCATCTTCTACAAACTTTCGGTATGCATTTTCGGCAATCCTCCTCGTGGAGCCGAACTGATTCAGAATCCACTCTGTAGTCAGGCATGGATGCGGCTTTCCAATTCCCGCAGTTGCCTGATAGCTACTCCATTTCCATTGATTAGGTTTTTTAACTGCTTTTGCCCGAACAGGATTGAGAACCACATACCGGCATGCCTCAAGAAGATGACTATCTTTTTGGATAAGAATCGCCTTGTATCTGCCCTGAAAGAGGTGACCAACCCGGTTATGCCGTTTGTTGAATGCCTGAGTGTATACACCATTGAGCTGCCTCATGCCAGCCGATAGGTTCCCATCAGGGGTCTCTATGATGAGGTGGTAGTGATTGTTCATAAGACAATAGGCATGGCAAAGCCAGTTATAGAGTTTATCGACCTGAGAGAGGATATCAAGAAATATCTCTCGATCTTTCTCATCCTTAAATACCGCTTTCTTTTCGTTTCCTCTGCTGGTGATATGGTAGACTGCACCAGAGTATTCTATGCGTAAGGGCCGTGCCATGGCAGAAACTTTATCATATTCCTATCACAATGACAAGAAAATAGACCTGATCCTATGGCCTGTTTAAGTCTTAGCTTGGGACATAAAGCCTCCTTTGGGGGTTATATTGATTTTATTAATTTGCCAGTTAACGGCCTAAATCAGCGGCGCGGGCGACCAGCAATGCCAAAACCGCACCACGCTTATTCCGCGTCCGCTGGATTTTCTTGTTGGAGCTTTCATTTCTTTTTTGCTTTAAATCCGGAATCATCTCCGAGATGGATATATATCCATCCTTTCATCTCTTTGTTATCCACGCCAGCCCAGCCTCTTCCTGAAATTTCATCACCCTCATCGGAGCCATCCCATGAGAATTCGAGTCTTTCATCTCCATTATGTTTTACAACTCTGCAATCCATTTCGCCAGTAACCAGACCAAATTGAAAATGCCCTATCCCATCCTTTTGAATCGTTATATACCCCGGCACCTCCATGTCAATATAATCTTTCTCCCACTGATCCATATGGAATATTCTCCATTTGCCTATATACTTGTCTGGTATTTTCATTTATTTTTTTTGCTCTAACGACAAGGGTAAGCGGCGGCGCCAAGGGCCTTGACGTTAGCCGACAGCAGATCTCGCCGTCCGCTTGACCCTATTGTTATGCACTATTAAAAATTCCATAATTATACCTAGTAGTCAAAACAAGCTAATTATTTTCTTCCTTCTTCATCTACTGCAGCTGTCCATTTATCAGCAAAATGTATAATCATTTGCAAGCGACATTCCCTGTGGTGGTAATCTAAATTATTTACACCGCCATTAACAGGATAGATGCCATCATGGGCCACTATGGCTTGTGCTTCTTCTTCAGTTAACTGAATACGATTACCGATGAGATAAAGACTTCTCACAGCAATATTCATAGTCATAACTTCTGAATTGATTTTATAGGTGATGCCCCGTTTTTCAATTTCCCATTTAATGTCATTAGGTAAATAATAAGGTTTTCCGGGATAGCCCACCTTGCCCAAATCGTGGAAAAGCGCCGCAATGACAATCGACTCATTAGATATGTCTGGTGCAAGCAAGTTCTTTACTTTTAAAGCATTATAAGTTACGCCAACAGAGTGGAGCAATAAACCTCTTTCGATATTGAGATGAAACCGAGTTGACGACGGCGATGTCAACCAGCTTGTTTCTTTCTCAATAAACTCCTTAAATTCTAAGACCTGCTCTTTTCTATCGGCCAGTAGTTCAAATAAGTCATTATAGTTATTCTCTAAGTTGTCTAAAGTTAGGGCCATTATTGATTGTCCTCATTGAAGGCTTGAAAATATGTCTCCCAGAATGGCGTGTCCGCGATTGGTTTTTGGGGAGCCTTTCCTAAGATTTGAATTTGTCTCTTGAGCCCAAGGTATTTTTCCCTATCATTTTGCCCCTGATAAATTGCTATAAATTTTCCATCTCTAAAATGACGAATGGTAAACGAATATCCAAGGCATGACAGATGGCAAGTTTTTCCGGCATACTTTATGATTTGCCGTCCCCTAACAAACAACTCCTCTTGTTTTGGAGCTTCTGTCGGTTCCTCCGCTTCTTTTGCGTTCCTAAAATGAAGCATGAATGACTCTGAGAAATGGCTGTCTATGCCGTCAAAAAGTTGGTGACACTGGCTCCACAGAACACTTCCAAGGTTGCGGTATTCTTGATGGCTTTGCAGGCGCTGATCAAAAAATAATGGGAAGCATGGATCAGATGACGCCAATCTATCCTCATTTAGCGGCGACGCGCTGTCTGATGTTAATGTGACAAGATAAAATTGGACATTGTTACTGGCTATATCTTTGAAAAGCGAAATAGTTGATGGCTTTTTGCACCTTCTGATTTGATCTTCGGAGTAAGGCGATTCCGCGACATGATTTAACTCTGTTATATATCCTTTGTCCGGTATGCTCGGCAAAGAAATCATTGCCCTATATTTGAGGGCAAGTTGGTTGTTCAGCCTGCTATTAAATTTATTGTTGAATTTTCCATTCTCGGTAGATATACAAGAGTCAAGGTATTTTCCAAGCTTTACCTCCACAATGACAACATGCTTTTGATCTTTACTGTCTGTTACCAAAATAATTGCGTCCGGCCGCCCGAACTCCGAGAAATTGACTTGCTGATGAAGCTCGGCAGCAGATACGTCGAAAGGCATACTTGAACTACATCGCCATTCTATCAAGGCTAAAAAATCCTCGAGCTTTTCATGTCGGTGAACCTCGGACAAGAAAAGGTTAGTCATCGAGTCTTCATCGTGCGCGATTATTTTCATGAATTTTCTCTTTCAGCATAACAAGTAATTATATGGTTTGTGTTCATCTCCGCAAATTCTATCATACCCACTCGGTTTTTTCACCGTTTTCGTATTTTTCTAACTGGATATCATGACTCTTAGGATGATAAACAGAAACTCGATAACTTCACCTTATTAATTCGCCCGTCTTAACAGTTACTAACAGAAACAAACGGTCTGAGAGCAGACTGATCGTGTGCGGACTCCAGGAAGA
>JBGQMP010000022.1:0-10268 GCA_041500685.1 Thermodesulfovibrionia bacterium
AACCTCGCTACTGCCCCTTCTATTTTCGCTATTGAATTTTGCAGAGAGGTTTTATCTGTATCAATGATAATCTCCGGACTCAATGGCTTTTCATAAGGCACAACCATGCCAGGCACTGGCCAGCCTTCAACGCCCTTTTTGTAAATATCCTTTGGTGCCTCATGTCTTTCTTGTCTCTGACTCTCTCTTTGTATGCATAACTCCATAGGGCATCTGAGATATACTTCTATGTATTTCGGTATCATCCCTCGTGCGAGATCTCGCCATCTTCTGAGATTTCCTGTTGCATCAATGATTACATGATGCCCGAGTTCTGTAAGCTTCCTGGTGAGAAAGATGAGTGCCCTGTAAACTATTTCCCTTTCTGAATCAGAATAGGTTGGCTGGGGTGTAACGACCTTTCTGAAATCATCCATTCTGAGAAGGATGAAGTCAGGATGGACCTTTTTGAGAGCTTCGGCAACGGTGCTCTTACCGCTTCCTGGAAGGCCTGTTATCCACAGAGCGATGCCGCTTAGATCGTTTCTCGGCATCCTATTTGAGAGGCGTGTTGATATTGAAGGTATGTATCAAATATGAAAGGAACTTTTTTCAACAGGGAAGCATAATATTCAATCGAATAGTGCAGTGAGTACATCTGCCTTATCCTCAATTACTTTTGCCAGTCTCTCCTGTTCATTCTTCAGCCTGAAGAGTTCGTCGGAAATATTCAGTGACGTGAGGATTAATGCCTTCACAGGCATCATATTGGGCAGGGAGCTGTTGACTTCCTTCAGTTTTGCATCAACGTAGGAAGCGAGCTTCCTAATATATTCTTCAGAAGCATCTCCTTTTATCGTATATTTCTGGCCCAGAATATAGACCTCAACACTACCCATATCTATTCTTTCTCACATTCAATTATCTCGAGTTCGTTGAGGAGACTTTCGATCTGGTTTCTTATGATATTCTTTTCAGATCGCAGCTCCTCGATCTCCTGATTTTTCTCATTAAGTAAGCCTTCGAGCTCTTTTATCTTTCTCTGCATGATTGCTTTTTCATCTTTAAGGGTCTTGACCCTCTCAATAGCTGTTGCTATCTTGTCTTCAAGATTCTTCAGTCTTTCCAACGATGTAACCTCCTTTCTTAAACCCGTAGATTGGTCTATACGTTGGTTGTCATCAAAGAGGGTCTTCTTCAAAACCATCGTATCTAAGATAACAAAGATTCATCCTAAAGTCTATATATTTCCCTATGATTTTTTTATCGCATCTTCCTCTCCCAAAGACCTTTTATATTCAAAAAAAGTAGTCATGACTCTCTTTACATAGTTTCTCGTCTCACTGTAAGGAATGTCTTCGATGAACTCATCTATTGATTTGTATTTCCTTTTTTGAATCCACTTCCTTACCTTCTCCTCACCCGCATTATAGGCAGCAAGGGCATAAGCATATGAGCCAAATTCCTTAATTAAGGTGCTCAAGTAATATGTGCCGAGATGGATATTGTTCTTAATAGTACATACTTGTGATGTATTGGTTATTCCTAATTGGAGGTTGCTATCGAGACGGAATGCAGTCTGGGGCATGAGCTGCATGAGGCCAAGAGCCCCGGCTGTGGACTTGACATTCGGATCAAAGGTGCTTTCTTCTCGCATAACCGAGAGGACAAGAAAAGGGTCAACGCTGTGTTTTTGTGAGATCGACGCAACGGTATCCCAGTATGCAGGAGGATAGCGGAGATGATGCAGGCTCTCTATATAAGGAAGTCTTTCTGTAAGATTGACCACGTATTTATATTCTCCAAGATCTTGAAATTTTGAGCCGATATACAGAAGGTCATCTATTGAGGTTGTTGCTTTTGAGATGTGCATCAACTCTACGAAAGCTTCTCTTGAAAAACCGAGTTCAAAGAGGACCTCCACACGGTCAACCTTTTTTGGTTTTAAGAGCGTGCCTCTGCAAGAAATTGTATGCTTAAGGGATTTCTGACTTTCACATGCATTGGATTTTTCGAGGCATCCTCCTGTCTTTATGAAGGACATAGCACCGTAGAAATCTCCTACCCTTTTCTCGAGGGTATGATATAAATCCTGGACGTCTTTCCCAGAGGCCTCGAGGCTCCGTGCCTTCCAGTAGAGATATCTTGTATTATTATAATTATCATAGAGTCTTGTGAAGGTATCAGCGGCTTTTTCGTATTCTCCTGATAGGAAGTACGTCCATCCAATTCCCCATAAAGCATCCTCTGCCTCCGAGGGATACTGTTCAAGAACATTCTGGTAGGTTTTTAACGCCTCTTCAATCTCCCCATCTCTCCTTTTGTCAGCAGCAACGGCGACAAGAAGGAGACCGGCTCTTTTATCTCCTGTCTTCAGGAGTTCTTCGAGGGCAGTATTGAATGCTTCTTTTCCTCCAGCCCGGTAGAGAGAATAGGCCTTCCAGAATCCTTCATTTGCCTTTTCATACGTCGCTGCTGCTTCGGGATATCTTTTCTGTTTAAAGAGAGAGAAACCGAGACTTTTCAGGGTCTCATTTTGAAAACTGCCATCGTCTTTTTCCAGTGCTGACCTGAGAACAGATTCTGCCCCCTTGAAGTCCATGAGACTCATGAGGTTTGAGGCTCTTTCGATAAGGTCTTTTACTCGCATATCAGAAGGACTCAGCTCGTTGCAGGCCAGCTCCGAAAGATACCCAGCAGCTATACATATCTCCCTGAAGAAAGATTTCGCAATATCTGTATTATCCTTTTTAAGCCACCGGGCATATGCATATTTAATCTCTGTATCCTTTGGGTAATCTTTGATAAAGGATTCGAAAATCTGCTGAATATTTTCTTCAGGTACTTCTTCGGCCTCCTCTATCTCTCTTATGCGCGCTTTTTTTCTGAGAGGGGAATCGGGATATTTTTTCAAAAGGGTGCGGATTATTTTTAGAGCTTCTCCATGGTTTCCCATTCCATGATAAGCATCAGAAAGCCATAGTAGGGCATAATCACCCAAAAGAGGAAATTCTTTCTCAGCTATAGAAAGGCTTTTTATGGCATCTTCATATTTCTTACATTCCAGTTCCCCATTACCACTCTTGAGATATGCTTTACCGTCAATCTCCTCACAATAAACCGTTGAGCACTGAAGGGCGAAGAGCAAAAGGCACAAAAGACGCAGTCTCATAGAAATATATTAGCCAAAATGGTATTTTTCGGCAATATGGTTTTCTATAAAAGAATGACAAATTCAGTAGTAACGCACGTTCCTGTCATTGTAAACGACTCATAGAGCGAGGAGGGTTTACTCCGAAACAATCTCGACTATGGAAAACAATAAAATCAAAATCTTCATATGATATTTTTTGGATACGTAAGAGTTGAGGTAAAAAATGTAAATGTATGAAGCCCATAATTCTGCATTTGATTAGAATTTAGACATCGCTATTTTATGGTAAGGTGGAGGCGGCGAGCGGATTTGAACCGCTGCATAAAGGTTTTGCAGACCTCTCCCTTAGCCACTTGGGTACGCCGCCAAAATCGTAATGCGTAATCCGTAATGCGTGATGAGACGGTATTTTTGAACTCATCACTCGTTACGAGTAACTCGTCGCGGTCTTTATGGAGCGGGCGACGGGATTTGAACCCGCGACCCCAACCTTGGCAAGGTTGTGCTCTACCAGCTGAGCTACACCCGCACTCAACAAGTTAAAAGTTACAAGTGAAGAGTTAAAAGTTTTAAGAAAAAAACTCTCAACTCCCAACTCTTAACTTATAACTAATTAATAGGCTATAATGAACGATATTGAATATTAATGAAAAAAAGCGGGCTTTGTCAACATGGTCTACCCTGACTTAGAAGGGTTCAAATCTCTTTCATCAAGGGGTAATCTGATCCCTGTCTACAAGGAGATCCTTGCCGATACGGATACACCTGTGTCAGCGGCCCTGAAACTTGGTGGAACTCCATCATTTCTGCTCGAGAGCGTTGTGGGAGGCGAAAAGTGGGCACGATATTCCTTTCTCGGTTCAAGGCCATCAAAGGTCATAAAGAGCTGGGGTAAGAGAGTGCAACTAAGGGATGATAAAGGGAGAGACCAGATGTTCGAGGTGGATGATCCCCTTGAAGTTATTAAGAAGGAGATTAAAACCTATAGGCCTGTTGATGTTAAGGGATTACCGAGGTTTTTTGGAGGTCTTGTTGGCTATATCGGCTATGACATGGTCAGATTTTTCGAGAGGGTACCCGATCAAAAAAAACCTGGCCTTGATCTTCCCGATATGTTTTTTATGGTTGCTGATACAATGCTCATTTTTGATGGTCTCAGACAGAATATAAAAATTGTTTCCAATGTCTGTCTTGATGGCAAAGATTCTGCGGAGGCGTACTCAGAGGCCGTAGAGAAAATTGAGAACGTGGTAGAAAGGCTCAAGCGGTCGGAAGTCAGAAGTCAGAAGACAAATCCCACCTTACCCATTTTTACTAAAGGGGGCCGTGGGGGGATTAATAACTCATCACTTGTTACTTCCTGTTTCTCACCTTCAGGGTATTCATCTTCGTTTATTACGAGGGAGGCATTTGAGGAAGCAGTACTCAGCGCAAAGGAATACATAATGTCCGGAGATGTGATCCAGGCTGTTTTATCACAGAGATTTGAACGGACTTCTGGTGTTGACCCCTTTCACATATACAGGGCGTTGCGTGTTATAAACCCTTCTCCGTACATGTACTATATCGATACAGGCGACGCAACGCTTGTAGGCTCATCCCCTGAGATACTTGTGAGGCTTGAGGGAAGAAAGATCATCCTGAGGCCAATTGCAGGAACTCGAAGAAGAGGTGAGACAGACGAAGAGGATATACTGCTTGAGACAGAACTTAGGGATGATCCTAAGGAGACTGCTGAACATATCATGCTTGTTGACCTCGGAAGAAATGATGTCGGGAGGGTTGCAGAGACAGGTTCTGTTAAGGTAACAGAACTGATGACTGTTGAGAGATACAGCCATGTCATGCATCTTGTCTCAAATGTAGAAGGAAATCTTGGGAATGGACTGGATGCCTTTGATGTATTAAGGTCCTGTTTTCCTGCTGGCACTGTTACAGGAGCTCCAAAAGTGAGGGCTATGGAGATAATAGAAGGGCTTGAACCAACAAGAAGAGGCCCGTATGCGGGTGCCGTAGGATACTTTAGCTATTCAGGGAACATGGATACGTGTATCACAATAAGAACTCTTGTCATAAAGAACAACAAGGTTTATGTCCAGGCAGGTGCAGGCATTGTGGCTGACTCGATTCCTGAAAGGGAATATACTGAAACTGTGAATAAGGCGATGGGTATGATGAGAGCTGTTGATATGGCAGAAAAGGGGTTGGGATAACTAATTAGGTCAACTATAAAGATACAGACATTGTTCAAAAATTTATTTAACTTAAACTATATGTAACCCATGACATACAGGCAGGACATAGTATTTTCGCTCATTCTCGGTCATTTTGACCTCCGAGGTGAATTCTGTCTTCGACAGAATTCAAAACCGCTCAAATACTATGTCCTGCCCTGTCTATTTGATTTCAATTGCAGTATTCGGGTCAAAGGTGAAAAATTAAATGTTATTAATGATAGATAATTATGATTCTTTTACTTACAACCTCGTCCAGTATTTTGGAGAGCTTGGTGAGGATATAAAGGTCTTCAGGAATGACAAGATCACAATCAAGGAGATAGAAAGACTGAATCCTGATAGGATTGTAATCTCACCTGGCCCCTGCACTCCAAAAGAAGCGGGGATATCGGTTGAGCTGATACGATATTTTGCTGGGAAAGTTCCGATCTTAGGCGTATGCCTTGGTCATCAATCCATAGGTGCTGCCTTTGGCGGAGAAATAATAAGAGCTCCTCGCCTCATGCATGGAAAAACATCGATGATATTGCATGATGGAAAAACAATATTTGGCGGTCTTCCAAATCCCTTCGAGGCAACGAGATATCACTCTCTTGTGATAAGAAAAGAGACGCTTCCTGACTGTCTCGAAATTACGGCATGGACAGATAAGGGTGAGATTATGGGCGTAAGGCATAAGGACGCAGTCATAGAGGGCGTTCAGTTTCATCCGGAATCGATTCTTACAAGAGTTGGAAAAGACTTGTTGAGAAATTTCCTAAAACTCAGTGAGAAAAAATGATTAAGGAAGTTATTTATTCCCTTGTGAAAGGCGTAGATCTTTCCGAAGCAGAGATGGCTGAGTGCATGAAAGAGATAATGGAAGGTAGTGCTACAGATGCCCAGATAGGGGCATTTCTTACTGCCTTGAGGATAAAAGGCGAGACAACCGAGGAGATAACAGGCGCAGCAAGGATTATGAGGGAGAAGGCGATAACCATTAAGGCTCCTGAAGGAGTTCTCGATACGTGTGGCACGGGTGGTGACATGTCACATACCTTTAATATATCCACAACAACGGCGATTGTTGTCTCTGCATGTGGTGTACCTGTTGCAAAACATGGGAATCGCTCTGTCTCAAGCCAGTCTGGTAGCGCTGACGTTCTTGAGGCTCTCGGCATTACAATTGATCTGCCCCCTGAGAAGGTAGAAGAATGTCTTTTCGAAACAGGTTTTGGATTTCTCTTCGCACCATTATTCCATCCTGCAATGAAGTATGCTATAGGACCAAGAAGGGAAATGGGTATAAGGACTGTATTCAATATCCTGGGCCCTCTTACGAACCCTGCGGGTGCAAAGAGGCAGTTGCTTGGAGTTTTTGCCGATAGCCTTACAGAGACTCTTGCAACGGTTCTTGGAAACCTCGGTGCTGTTGATGCAATGGTTATCCATGGCAGGGATGGGCTTGATGAGGTAAGCATTTCTGAAGCAACAAAGGTTTCGAGATTCAGGGATGGTAAGGTAGAAAACTTCTTCATCGCACCAGAGGATTTTGGTATCGAGAGACATGAGAGCGATTCTATTCGTGGTGGCAATAAAGAGGAGAATGCATCGATAACCCTTTCAGTCCTTCATGGCGAGAAAGGACCGAGAAGAGATATAGTTTTGATGAACTCAGCCGCTGCCCTCTTGGTTTCCGGAAAGACGGGCGATTTTAAAACAGCCCTTCTCATGGCAGCAGAAGCAATTGATTCAGGAAGGGCATTGGAAAAACTTCAGGAAGTAAGAAGGGTTAGTAATTTACTCAATGATAGGAGGAGTTTTGCCTGTTAGAGTGGGTGTTATCGGTGTTGGCTATCTTGGTCAACATCATGCGAGGATTTATTCTGAGATAAGGGACACGGAGCTCATGGTCGTTGTCGACACGGATCAACAAAGGGCTAGCGCCTTTGCGGAGAAGTATGGATGTGCGGCATGTTCTGACTACAGGGAAATTCTCCATACGGTTGATGCCCTGAGTATTGTGACACCTACAACATCCCATTATCCCATTGCCCTTGAATGTCTCAGAGCAGGAAAAGATATCCTCATAGAGAAGCCAATAACGGAGGGTATCAAAGAGGCTGATGAACTTATTCTTGAGTCAGAAAAGAGGGGGTGCATCCTTCAGGTCGGCCATCTTGAAAGATATAATCCAGCCATCCATGTTGCCTTCGAGATGATAAAGGAACCGAGGTTTATTGAGTCAGAAAGGCTCTCACCCTTTCTCGGGAGAGGAACCGATGTCGATGTCACCGTCGATCTCATGATCCATGATGTAGATATCATACTGAGTCTTGTCTCCTGTCCGGTCAAAGAGATCAGGGCAGCAGGGGCTAAGGTTCTTACCGATAAGATTGATGTTGCTAAGGCGTGGCTTGAATTCGAAAATGGATGTACGGCCTTTCTAACAGCAAGCCGGATTTCGCCTGAAAAACAAAGAATACTGAGGGTTTTTCAAAAAGAATCTTACATATCTATTGATTACCAGAGCTGTAAGATAATTCGTTATTACAGAACAGCAGAGGGCATGTCAAGTGATTCTATAAGGCCCGATAATAAGGAACCGCTTAAAGAGGAGTTGGAGGATTTTATCCATTGTGTAAAGGAGAGAAGAAGACCAAAAGTATCTGCCGTTGAGGGAAGAGAGGCACTTAAACTCGTACTGGATATAACAGAGATGATAAGGAGAAAAGGATGAAAAAGGTTATAGAGGAGAAGCAAATGGTTCCCATGGTTGATCTGAAGATACAATTTCAGGGGATCAAAGATGAGATATTGAATACTGTTACTGAAATCCTCAGAAGCGGCCAATATATACTCGGGTCAAAGGTCTCTGAATTCGAAAAGAAGATAGCCAATTATCTTGGGATGTCTGAGGCAATAGGTGTTGCCTCCTGCACTGATGCCCTTCACCTGTCCCTTGATGGCTTCGGCATCGGGAAAGGAGATGAGGTTATTACATCACCTTTTACCTTTTTTGCCACTGTTGAGGCGATACTCTATACAGGCGCTAAACCTGTCTTTGCAGATATTGAGCCAGATACATTTAATTTAGACATAAATCAGATAGAAGCGCAGATAACAGAAAAGACAAAAGCCATCCTGCCTGTCCATCTCTTCGGCCATATGGCTGATATGGAGGAGATATCAAAAATAGCAAGAAGGTATGGTCTTAAGGTCATTGAAGATTGTGCCCAATCATTTGGTGCAGAGCTGAATGGCAGAAAGGCTGGAAGTTTTGGCGATACGGGCTGTTTCAGTTTTTACCCGAGTAAAAACCTCGGTGGATACGGAGATGGAGGAATGATAGTTCTTCATAACTCCAAGGTAGCTGAAATGATAAGACAATTGAGAAACCATGGCTCAAGGGAGTCTTACATACATAAGAGGGTCGGATTTAACAGCAGGCTGGATGAGATACAGGCAGGTATTCTCCTTGTGAAGCTGAAGTATATCGATGAATACAACAGAGAGAGGAGGCGGATGGCAGCGTTGTATACCGAACTTCTTTCGGATAAAGTAATGTGTCCGGTCGAAAAAAAGGGGATATATCATGTCTTCCATCAGTATACAATCAGGAGTCATAAAAGGAATGAGATACAGAAGAAGCTGCAGGAAAAAAGGATTTCATCAGTAATATACTATCCTGTGCCATTACATCTTCAGGAGGCCCTCAGTTTTTTGGGGCACAAAAAAGGCGATTTTCCTCTTGCTGAGAAAGCCTCCCACGAAGTCCTTTCATTACCCATCTTCCCTGAACTTAAGGAATTTGTAATAGAGGAGATAGCAGAAACAATCAGGGACATTGCGTGAATGAAGACGGTCATGATAGTTACTGGTGAAAGTTCTGGTGAATTATATGGCTCTCTCCTCGCGCAGGCACTGAAAAGCAAATACCCCGATTTGTACATCCTTGGTGTTGGCGGCGATAGGATGAGTAGTGCCGGGGTAGAACTCATCTCAGGGATATCGGGTGCCTTTGGTCTTGCAGAGTTATTCTCTGCATTAAGGGATTTGAAGGACGCATTCAGGAAGACAACGGAGGCCATTAAAAAGTTTATGCCCGGTGTGCTCGTCCTGATTGATTATCCTGATTTCAACATAAAGGTGGCAGAGTTTGCAAAGGCTCTCGGTATAAAGATACTTTATTATGTAAGCCCTCAGGTATGGGCATGGCGGAAGAGTAGGGTCAAAAAGATAGCACGCCTCGTGGATAGGATGGCTGTTGTATTACCCTTTGAGACAGAGATTTACAGAAAAGCTGGTGTACCATGTGAGTTTGTAGGGCATCCTATCGTTGAGGAGATTGAGAGTGTTTTACAATCAATTAATCCCCCCTCACCCCCCTTCAATTTCCCCCTTAGTAAGGGGGCCCGCCTGCCGTCCGTCGGGCAGGGATACAGAGGGGTTAAAGGGGGGAATGGGGGGATTATAGACTCTGAACTCCGCACCTACTTTAAGACCTCGCTCGGTCTCGATGCAAATCTACCACTCCTTTCTCTCCTTCCCGGAAGCAGACCCCACGAACTGAAAAGGCTTCTTCCCTTAATGATAGAAGTTGTTAAGCAGTTTAAGAGGGGATTCAGGGATTACCAGTTTTGTATTCCCCTTGCCTCAAATACAGATGAGGGGAAATACAGTCATTATCTTGAAACCCTCAGGCAGGAAGGTACGGTCGTGAAAAAGGGCGAATCAATTAGAGCCCTTGCTGCATCTGATATGGCTGTTGTTGCCTCAGGAACTGCGACCCTTCAGGCTGCATTCCTCGAGGTCCCAATGGTGGTTGTTTATAGACTTTCTGCTTCTTCCTATTTCCTCGGTAAGCTCTTTATCAATGTCAAGTATATATCTCTCGTCAATATCCTCTCAGGTAGAAG